>NZ_JCAFYN010000020.1:0-66833 GCF_059374735.1 Enterococcus sp. GPZ-007
ATTCTCAAAGGTGTTAAGTAAAGTGTAGAACTTAAAAATGCTTCCTCGGAAAAATTGATTTAGGAGAGTTCAGCTGGTCAGACAGTAGTATAAGTCTGACCGGCTGTTTTATGAAGCGTTATTCTGCTATAGTAAAAGAAAAACAAAGAGGCAAATTATGGAAATCAGACTTTTACGTTATTTCTGGGCGGTCGCGCAAGAGGGAAATATCTCGCGAGCGGCTCGGATTTTGAATATTACCCAGCCAACATTGAGTCGCCAAATCAAAGAGCTGGAGGAGAGCATCGGCGCACCGCTATTTCATCGGGAAAAAAATCGCTTGAGCTTAACCAAGGATGGCTGTTTTTTGAAAGAGCGGGCGGAAGAAATCTTGGCTTTGGATGAGAAGCTGGAACAGGCTTTTTCGACAAAGCGTAACGAACAGTTAAGCGGTACGATCTCAATTGGCTGTGTAGAGGCAGATAATTCGGATACGGTGGCGATGCTGCTGGAGGAATTAATCAGTGATTATCCCCAGATTCGCTTTAATTTGGTGACTGGAACGAGCGATGATATCTCAGATCGTTTGGAAAAGGGTATTTTGGATCTTGCTGTATTGATTGAGCCAGTAACACTAAACGAAGTAGAGACACTGACTTTACCTAGAGAGGAAAAATGGGGTTTTCTTGTTTCGAAGGAACTATTTATTGCCAATAAGAAATCTATTCAACCTGAAGATATTAAAGGGCTGCCAATATTGTGTTCAAGCCGCTCAGAAGTTCAAAGACTGTTAGCTGAATGGTCAGGGCTGGCATTTAATCAGTTGAATATTGTTGGAAACTACAATCTGATCTTTAATATTCTGCCACTGGTAGATCACAAGGTTGGGGCAGCTTTTGCGATTGAAGGAGCGATTTCTGATCGAAAGCTGGAAAATAGTATTTTTATTCCGTTGCAGCCAACAGTAAAAACAAATTGCGTCTTAGTTTGGAAAAAACGCGTTCAAACACCAGCAGTACAAGAGTTAATCAATCGATTTAACCATGCTTTTAAGCTATAGTACTATGATGATATAGGCATTAGACATACCTTTCAATGAGTCGTATTCTGAAGATGTTCAGAGTATGACTCATTTTTTTGAAGGAGGGAGTTTATGTCAGCAGTAATTATCTATTTCTCTAGAGCCGGAGAAAACTATATTAATGGAAGAAAACAGATGATTCCAGTTGGAAATACAGCAATTTTAGCAGAAAAAATCAGCAGTCAATTAGCTATTTCCGCGTATCAATTATCACCGAGGATTCCTTATTCAGATAACTATGACGAAGCCGTTCAAGCAGCCGAAAAGGAGAAAGATGCAGCAGCGCGAGTTGATTATGAAGAGTTGCCCGTTGATTTATCACAAGTAGACACAATTTTTCTCGGTTTTCCTAATTGGTGGGGAACATATCCAAGAGTAGTCGCAACTTTTTTAGCCGATCATAATTGGGAGAATAAAACGATCTATCCTTTTTGTACTCATGAAGGCAGTGCATTTGGCTCAAGCATCCAAGACTTGCAGGAAGAATGTGTTGGCGCTGAAATCAAAACGGGTCTAGCGGTGCGCGGATCAAAAGCAGCGCAGTCGGATACTGCGATTAAAAATTGGCTGCTTTCTTATTCAAAATAATCAAATAATGGAGGAATATAAAATGGTAAAACATAAAGAAGTGAAAAATGGCGTGATTTTTCCGATTGGTGAAAAGAACGAAGCCTACGCCCAATATTTTATCGGACAAAGCTATCTGCAAGGATTGGTTTCTGATCCTGAGATTAGCGTTGGCGTTGCGAATGTTACCTTCGAACCTGGCTGTCGCAATAACTGGCATATCCATCGCGATGGTTTCCAATTATTACTTGTAACAGGCGGCGAAGGATGGTACCAAGAAGAAGGCAAAACGGCTCAATTTTTAAAAGCTGGCGATGTCATTGTCACACATGACGGCGTGAAGCATTGGCATGGTGCCGCGAAGGATAGCTGGTTTGAACACATCGCCATTACTGCTGGAACACCAGAATGGCTGGAGCCAGTGTCCGACGAGTGGTATGACAAATTAGCAAAATAGGAGGAATTTACAATGAAAAAACAAACAGCAGGCAGAGAGCAATTAGGCGAATTCGCGCCACAATTTGCGGCGTTAAACGATGATGTATTATTTGGTGAAGTTTGGGCAAAATAGGATGAACTCTCCGCTCACGATCGCAGCATGATCACATGTTCAGCACTATTAGCAATGGGTGCGCCACAACTTGAAGCTCACTTAAAAATTGCCAAAGAAAATGGTGTAACAAAAGAAGAAATCAGCGCTTTGATTACCCATTTGGCATTTTATGCTGGCTGGCCCAAGGCATGGAGTGCTTTTGCTATGGCGAAGGAAATATTTGATTGATAAAGGTTCAGCAATCGGAAGGAGAAATAAACATGATCTTGCAGGATAACTATGATTTAAATAACGGAGTAAAAATTCCAAAAGTCGGTTTTGGTACATGGATGATTGAGGATGAAGTAGTAGGGCAGGCTGTCAAGGATGCTTTGGAGATTGGCTATCGTCATATTGACACGGCTCAAGCTTATGGGAATGAACGAGGGGTTGGTGAAGCGATCCGCACATCAGGCATCGCTCGGTCAGAAATCTTTTTAACTAGTAAAGTCGCAGCCGAACACAAAACCTATGAATCAGCTGCTCGTTCTATTGATGAGTCTTTAGAGAAATTAGACTTAGATATGATCGACTTGATGATCATCCATGCGCCTCAACCTTGGAGCGAGTTCAGAGAAGCCAATTATGATCAGGGAAATTTGGAAGCTTGGCGCGCACTTGAGGATGCCTATCAGGCTGGAAAAGTCAGAGCCATCGGTGTCTCAAATTTTGAGCAACACGATTTAGAGAATATTTTGAAAAATGCCAAGATAAAACCAATGGTTAATCAAATCCTAACGCATATTGCGAATACACCAGTTGAGTTGATTGATTATTGTAAGCAAAATGATATTTTAGTAGAAGCCTATTCACCAGTCGGACACGGTGAATTGCTGAAGAATGAAGAACTTAAAACAATGTCGGAGAAGTACCAAGTAAGTGTTCCACAGCTTGCGATTCGCTATTGCTTGGAGTTGGGTTTACTACCATTGCCCAAATCAGCAACGAAAGCTCATATTAAAAATAACGCAGAATTAGATTTCCAGATTTCTAAAAATGATTTGGAGCTGCTAAAAAATATCCAGCAAATCGAAAACTATGGAGACTCAAGTCATTTTCCAGTTTATAACAAGAGGTAAAAAAAATTAGATCGTCCACAGTATTTGATTACTGTAAAGGAAAAGACTCCTCATAGAAATCTTTACGATTAGAAAGAAAAAAGCAGAAAAACTTTACGAAATGAAAGTTTTTCTGCTTTTTTATTAATGACTGTAAGCAATTTAATTTAAGTGAATTATCAACTGATTTTCACTTTTTACGAAATTGTTGGATCAGAAAGACAAAAATAAAGAAAAAGAGTGCTTCCCAAAGAGTTGTCGTCCAACTGTATCTCGGACTAATGCCGAAAAATAGATTTCCAATGTTCGAGATGACCAAGTAAACCAACGTTACTAGAAATGAATTGAATAATCTTCTTACCATAAAAAACACCCTCCGTTCATACTTAAAAGTATAAAGGAGGATGTTCGGCGCGTCCAATATAGACTAAAAATTACTTTTGTTTTCTTTTTCTTGTAGCAAATGCTCCCGAAGCACCAAGGGCGACTCCAAGCGCGAGGCCTAATGCCAGATTGTCAAACAACATCCCAAAGATCAATCCCAATGCCAAGCCTACTCCTAATGAAGCACCATCTTCTTTTTCCATTTTATCAACCTCATTTTCTATTTTCCCTTGCTTTAATTGTAAAGGATTGCACTGAAAAATGATAGAAGATTTGCCAGATCAAGTTCCTCATCTAGCGGATAAATCTTATCATTTGTTCCACTTCCTTTAGGTTATAATAATTGAACAGACTTACAAATAACCGTTCGAAAGCTTCCACTTTTTGTGGGAGTTTTTTCTTTATTTCTAAAAGTTTAAATAATCATCTTTTATCAATGCAGTGTTCTTTTTTGCCGATAGAAAAAAGGGAGAAGCACTAAAGAATGAATCATTTAAAAATGGCAGAAAATTTTCTGTAAGTCAGTATAAAATAACGGGGATAACGCAATATTAGTATAAAGAAAAATTAGGCACATTTAGGTTGCGCTTACATTTTTGCCAAAAAAGATTGCAAGAATCTCTACTTATCAAGCAAAACATAGGGTTATATACTCACCTTAGACGAGAGGAAGATACACATGAAGGACCGAACAATAAAAATATTACGGATTTTTATAACCTCTGATTATCCGGTAACACTCGCAAAACTGGAGGAAGAATTTCATACCAGTGCACGAACGATTCGAAATGAGCTTAGGGAGATCAATCAATTTTTAACTACTAAAAAAATTCCTGAGATAAAAAATCTTAGGAAACGAGGGTACCAATTAGCATTAGATACGGAAGAAAAATCTTCCTTGCTAAAGCAAATTGATTTAACCGAAAGTGAACGCTATTTAGATCGTGAAAGTCGGATTTTTGATTTGATTCTTTCCTTTTCATTAGGAAGGAAGGCAACGTTTCTCTATCAAAAGGAAGAGGAATATCAGATTTCGAAGAGCTCACTAGATGAAGATATGCGGCGAGTTCGAAATACCTTAGCCGACTATGGTATTGAAGTACTAAGTGTGCCCAAACAAGGAATTGTTTTACAAGGAGCGGAACGATCGATTCGGACGATGATCTATGACATCATTAACAGCTCGGTGGGAGTGATTTCTCCTCATGGTGAACAGGAGCCGTCAATCAATATGGAGCTGCTAAATCAGTACATTCCCCAGAAGCTGCTAAAAAAACTGGATCAACTCTATATCGAATCCGTTGCCACAATGGACGATGCGATTTATCGGGATCAGCTGTTAATGTTTACTGCTGTCTGGTTAAGTCGATATTTACGAGAAGACTTGATTGCCAGCTCAGCTTGGGAGGCAGCGGATACACCGCGAAGCGATATTCGCGATTTTGTCACCGCAATTTGTGAGGCATATAAAATTTCACCGCCAGAGGTAGAAATCAAGTATATCGTTTTTATGCTGAATACCTTCAATTCGAGAGATATGAACAGCTCCATCGAATGGGTTCAGGCGCAATTGCTATCGATTCAGCTGATGCAGTTTGTTGAAGCAAAAACGAAGATTCCTTTTTCTAGAAAAGAGGAGATGCTGCAGGAGGGGCTGTATAAGCATTTAGTTGGTTTGATAAATCGGGTAAAAAGCGACATTCAAATCGTCAATCCGTTAAAAGAAAATGTCAAAAAGAATTACGGCAATATTTATACAGCAATCCGCGAATTTACACCCTCGATCGAGCAGGTCACCGGAAAAACGTTAACGGAGGATGAAATTGCCTTTCTTACGATCCATTTTTCAACCTCGGTCAGTGCAATCAACCAAGACCTACACTACATTTATAAAGCGGTCGTTATATGTAATCACGGTGTCGCGACTGGAAAACTGTTGTCGGAAAATTTGAAAGAGCTCTTCAACATCGAGGTTCTCGCAGTATTAAGCTCCCGAGAATTAGACTTGATTGAAAAATTGGATGTCGATTTAGTTTTTAGCACGGTAGCGATTCAGTATTCGCAAAAACCGATGCTTGAGCTTGAGCCGATTATAAAGGAAGAGAGCAAGAAAAGAATTACAAGCTTTTTGAATGAAAATCAAAAGCTCAAACGTTTAGTCAGTAACCAAGATTCGACCCAATTATTTTCTGCCCTGATTGAGACTATTGAGAAAAGCGGCGGAGAAGTATCTGGAAGTATTTATAAAGAATTAGAAACGCTTTTTGATCAAAATCATTTAACGATAAACAAAAAGGAGATTCAGCCGATGCTAGAAGATGTGTTAAAGGATAGCAATATTTTATTGAATGAGCAGGTAAAAACATGGGAAGAATCGATCCGCAGGGTGTCCGAACCTCTGATAAAAGAAAAAGTGATCGAGCCTAGTTATGTGACGGCCATGATCGACTCGGTAAAAGAATATGGTCCCTATATCGTGATCGGCAAGTACATCGCCTTGGCGCATGCGCGACCAGAAGACGGGGTCAATCAATTAGGAATAAGTGTCGCGACACTTAAACAGCCTATCGAGTTTGGCAATGAAGAAAACGACCCAGTGAAAATCATTTTTTGTCTGGCAGCGGTCGATTCCTACTCACATTTGAACATCATGAAGAGTTTGATTGAATTGATCAACGATGAAGAGAAGGTGAATCGCCTAAGCCACGAGACAGAAATAGAACAGTTCAAGGAAATTTTATTTAGTTAAGGAATTATGCATAGTTCGATATAAAACAGAATGGAGAGAAAGAAAAATGGGAAAACAAGTATCAATTTTATTCGTATGCGGAGCAGGTCTAGGAAGCAGCTTTGCGGCTCAAATGGCAGCAGAGGATGTACTAAATGCGCACGGTGTTGACGCAAAACTGGATCATGTGGACATTTCAACCGCGGCTTCATCACGGTCAGACATTATTATTACCGCTCAAAACTTCAGATCACAGTTCGAAAAATTTTCGATCGATGAAGAGAATACCGCCATCGTCTATCTAAAAAATATTGTGTCAAAACCAGAAATTGAAGAAAAACTGTTACCAATCTTGGAATCAAAAGGTGCGTTATAAAACTTAAATTCAATAATATGAATAAGGATGCCAGTTCCACTTTTCACAGTGAACGAAGCGGAACACAGAAAAAGCCGCCATAGATAGCTAAAGTAAATAGTGCTAGTGGAATGGTATAGGGCATGAAGATCAAACTCATTTTTCGTTTTTTGAAAAATGAATCCATTAATATGAATAAGGAGCGAAACAAATGGGAGTAGTTAATTTTATCATCGAGAACATCTTAACACAGGCATCTATCACGATTGCATTGATCGCGATGCTAGGGCTTTGTCTGCAAAAGAAATCAGCTGGACAAGTGATTTCAGGAACCTTGAAAACGTTGCTTGGTTTCCAAGTATTGAGTGCCGGCTCCAGTATCATCGTCGGCAGCTTGACATACTTTGGTGAGATTTTTACCGCAGGCTTTGACATGCAAGGAATCATTCCTTCAATTGAGGCGATCAATGGGCAAGCGATGAATGAGTTGGGCTTAGGTCGCGACATTGCATTGACGTTTTTAGGTATCTTTATTGTTAATATTCTGATCGCTCGTTTTACAAAATGGAAATACATTTTCTTAACGGGTCAGGCAATTCTATGGATGGCGACCATGACCACAGTCTTTGGATATTTTGCCGGACTTAGAGGGCTTGTGCTAATCGTTGTAGGAAGTATCGTTGGAGCGATTTTTGCGGTAGCGATGCCCGCGATTGCACAACCAATTATTCGCAAAATCACTGGGTCAAACGATATTGCATTGGGACATTTTTGTACGATTGGCTACATGTTTGAGGCTGGAGTCGCTTATATTTTCGGTGAACGAGGCGAGAACAAAAAATCAATCGAGGATATCAATCTGCCGAAATCCTTTGAGTTTTTACAAGACACATACTTGTCAGTGATGGTCGTGATGGTTCCGCTATATATCATCACTGCTGCCTTTGCTGGTTCAGGTGTTGGCGACCACGGCGGACAACACTATTTGATGTTTGCTTTCCTACAAGCGATTCAATTTGTAGTTGGTGTTTATGTGCTGCTTTCAGGTGTTCGTTTACTGTTGGGTGAAATCGTGCCAGCCTTCCGCGGAATCGCGATGAAATTAGTGCCAAATGCAATTCCTGCATTGGACTGTCCAGTCTTCTTCCCTTATTCACCGAATGCCGTGATTTTAGGGTTTATTACAACAACGATCGGGACGATCATCGCGATGTTCGTACTGCCGACATTTGGTTTGGCGATGATTTTACCAGGGATGTTGACGAACTTCTTCGCTGGAGGTACGGCTGGTATTTTCGGGAATGCCGCTGGCGGACGACGCGGAGCAATTATCGGGGGGATCGCCCATGGATTCTTCATTACCTTGCTGCCAGCACTTTTAGTAACGATCTTTAATCAAATGGGCTTTGTCAATGCGACCGCCACTGATGTGGATACTGTTGCAGCGGCGTTACTTTATGCATGGATTCTTAGTCCGATCTTAAAAATGTTCTAATTAAGGAGGTTTCAAAATGTTTGGTTTTTTAAAGAAAAAGAACAAACCGGAAAAAACAGAAGAAAAAGTTGAACTCTCCATGGAAGAAAAGGAGCGTTTAACTAATGAAAATCATAAACTGATGACTGCAATCCAAGAAATAGAACGAACAGATCCTATTGAGGAAAAAGAGCTAGCTAGTTTGTACGAAAAGCTGGGCCTAAACTACGCTCAATTGGAGCAAATCGACGCTGCTATTGAAAGTTTAGAAAAAAGTTTAGGCTACAAGCTTTCAATTGGAGATGGTTATAAAAAATTAATGAGCCTTTATAATGCGAAACGGGCAGAGTCCGCAAGAAATGGCGACGATGCTGGTATCGATAAATATATGGGGAAAATGGATGACATGCGTCAAATCGCAAAAAAGGTCACAATTAGCGGTTAACTAAAAGAAAAGAAGGTAGTCGAAAAATGTATAAGACATTAAAAGAAGTCACGCAGATTGCAGAAGATTTGAATATGACGATTGGAGCGTTCAACACCCATAATTTAGAAATGCTGCCGGAAATGATTCGCGCAGCAAAGGAAATGGGTTCGCCAATCATTATCCAAACGAGTATTGATACAGCAAAATATATTGGCTATGAAGTGATGGTAGCCGTGGTGAAGGAAATCGCAAACGCTGAGATGGTGGATGTCGCTCTGCATTTGGACCATGCTAGAGATTTCAATGAAATTAAAGCCGCAATCGACGCTGGTTATTCAAGTGTGATGTATGATGGTTCGCACTTGCCATTCAAGGAAAATATTGCGAAAACCAAGGCTGTTGTCGAATATGCTCACGCGAAAGGCGTTTCTGTTGAAGGGGAGCTGGGAACAATCGGCGGAACAGAAGAAGGAATCTCTGTGGCTGAGAACGATAAAGTCTACACAAAACCGGCGGATGCCGTAGAATTCGTCAAACAAACGGATATTGACGCATTGGCGATCGCGATCGGTACGAATCATGGACAATTCAAATCCAAAACAGAGGTTAATATTCCACTATTAAAGGAAATCCATGCAGTCGTTGATATTCCTTTGGTTATTCATGGCGGTACGGGTGTCAAAGAAGAGGATTATCCAGAGCTAATTAATAACGGCATTCGAAAATTTAATGTAGGGACAGAATTATTAGTTAATTGGACAAAAGTCGCAAAGGAATCCTTTGGCGAAACTGAGGTAAACAAATCACTTCGTCACAATGTCATTCCAGCCAATCAAGCAGTCAAAGAAATCGTTAAACATAAAATTGGGTTATTCATGAACGTTGACAGCCCCTTGGCGATGCAAAAGTAAGATGAAAAAGTATTTGATTTTGATCGCAGGCAGTCCCGCGACTGGAAAATCGTATTTAATCAATGAAATGCGGCGTGTTCTAGGTGATTTTTTTCTGATCACGCCGGATGAAGGCAAGGAAATGTTGGCTGACCAGATTGGCTTTGATAGTCTAGCTGAAAAGAAAGAGCTGGAAAAAAAGGTTTGGACGTTTTATTACAATGCTTTGGACCTCTACATGGAGGCTGGAAAAAGGATCGTTGTTTCAGAATATCCCTTCAGTAATAAACAAAAAGAGAAACTAGGGGACCTAGCAGATCAATATGGTTATGAACCGATCACGATTCGATTAGTAGCAGATTTCGAGACGCTTTGGGAACGTAGAAAGCTTCGCGATATCGAGCCAGATCGTCATCTAAGCCATATTATGACTCATTATCATTTTGGGGATGAATTGCTTGATCGAAGAAATGCAGACGACCTGATTACTAAAGAAGCATTCCGCGAAATTATTAGGACGCGAGAGTATAATCACTTCAAACTGGGCTACTTAGTAGAATTTGATGTAACTGATTTTACAAAAGTTGATTATGAGCCTTTTTTAAACGATTTAGCTGAAAGAATTGCTGAGAACCGTTGAAGACTTCAACGGTTCTTTCTGATGTGAGTAAAGTGAAGGGCACTTTTTTGATAATTTCTGTTGACAAAGCAAAAGAACCATCGTATGATGTATATGAAATCGATACCACAAGGCGGTGAAACATTGGCAACCATTAAAGACGTAGCGAAAAAGGCAGGGTTATCTGTCTCAACAGTATCACGCTACCTGAATCATCATCCATATATTTCTGAAGACAAACGTAAACGGATTCAAGCGGCGATGGCGGAGCTGGACTATACACCTAGTTCAGTAGCGACTCAGCTGCGATCGAAAAAGGGGACAATGATCGGTATCTTAGTATCACGGATCGCCAATCCATTCTTTTCCCACTTGGTTGATTCGATCGAAAAAAGTGCGCGATCACATGGCTACAATGTCTTGGTGATGCAGACCTATGACGACAAAAAAGCCGAAGTGAATATGCTCGAGATGCTGAAGCAGCAGGTAATTGCTGGTTTGATTATGTGCTCGATCGAAGGAGATCCGAAGATCATCGAAGCCTATCGCGAATACGGTCCAATCGTTTTATGTAATGAACAAATTCCCGGCTCGGATATTCCGCAGGTCTTCACGAATCAAGAAGCGGCAAGTTTTCATGCAACAGAGTATTTGATTAATAAAGGCTACAAAAAAATCGCCTATTGCACGGGTGGGACATTAACTCGCGGCGGACATGGGAATTCTCGTACTGAAGGCTTTGAACGAGCGTTGAATGAGCATCAGCTGCCGATGAAAATTGACTGGATATTTAAGCAAGTGCACACGATCGAAGATGGCAAAGAGGTGGCGGATAAATTATTATCACTACCGGAGGAAAATCGACCTGACGCCGTATTTACCAGCAGTGATGAAGTGGCTAGCGGGATTTTGGAAAAGTATTTAGAGCAGGGGAAACGGGTACCAGAGGATTTGGCGATTATGGGATTTGATAATCAGCCGTTTACCGGTATGTTGGCAGTTCCATTGACAACGATCGCACAGCCAGTCGAAGCGTTGGGACGAGAATCCACGAATTGGCTGATTGCCCGTCTGGAAGAAAAAGATTATCAACTGGATGTATCTGAATTAGTACTAGACTTGATTATACGAAAATCTGCCTAAGCAGATTTTTCTTTAAAGAAATGTGGTATCGATACCACAAAAGGAGCGGAATTCAATGGAAATGATTTTAAAAGAAAAGCAGTTAAAAAAGGAAGAACAGTATTTTTGGAAGGAAGAAGTCGTTTATCAGATTTATCCGAAAAGTTTTTATGACAGTGACGGCGATGGCATCGGTGATATTAAAGGGATCACGGAAAAGCTGAACTATCTTCAAGAGCTTGGTGTGACGATGCTGTGGATTTGTCCAATTTTTACCTCACCAATGGTTGATAATGGCTACGATATAGCTGATTATAAGGGTATACAAAAAGAATTTGGCACGATGGAGGATTTAACTGAACTGATCGAAGCTGCTAAAGCAAGAGGGATAAAATTAATTCTTGATTTAGTGGTAAATCATTCCTCTGATGGACATGCATGGTTTCAAGCCGCTCTCGCTGACTCAGAAAGTCCTTATCGTGATTATTATATTTTCAAATCTGGTGAAGCTGGCAATCCGCCGAATAACTGGCGTTCGATTTTTGGCGGCAGTGTCTGGGAGCCTGTTAAAAATGAAGACAATATGTATTATTTCCATACCTTTGATAAAAAGCAGCCTGATTTAAACTGGGAAAATCCGGCTCTTAGACAAGAAATCTATGAAATGATCAACTGGTGGCTTGAAAAGGGAATCGCTGGTTTCCGAATTGATTCCATCACTTTTATTAAGAAGGATCAGGACTATGGTGATGTGCCTGTCGATGGCAGTGATGGCTTAGGCAGTGTAAAAAACAAGACTCGAAATCGTCCAGGTATCGAAGAATTTTTAGCAGAACTAAATCGTGAAACCTTCCAAAAGTACGAATGTGTCAGTGTCGGCGAAGCTCCGGGTGTTCCTTATGAGCAGTACGATCAATACATCGGTGAAGATGGCTATTTCAATATGATTTTTGACTTTCATTATGCGGATATCGATGTTGAAAATGGTAGTGAATGGTTCCGCCGGACAAACTGGAAGCCGCAGGATTTAAAAGAGCTGCTATTTAAAAGTCAAGCAGCCATACAAGCGAACGGTTGGGGCGCGAACTTTTTAGAGAATCATGACCAGCCCCGTTCCTTATCAAAATACATTACCGATGAGAATTATCAAAATGAGATCGGCGCAAAAGCTTTGGGAACTTTGTTCTTCTTTTTAAGAGGCACACCATTTATCTACCAAGGACAAGAGATCGGAATGAAGAATTTTCAACGAACAACGATTGAAGACTTCAACGATGTTTCCAGTATCGATAATTACCATCGTTCACTATTGGAAGGCTATTCCGAAGAAGAAGCGATGAAATTTGTCAATCAACGTTCAAGAGACAATACACGGACGCCATTTCAGTGGGAAGCTTCAGACAATGCTGGCTTCAATCACTCAGGTAAAGCTTGGTTAAAATTGGCAGGCGATCAAGCAGAAGTGAATGCGGCGGATCAAGTTCAGCGCGAAGATTCAGTCTTTTCTCACTACAAGCAAATGATCCAATTGCGAAACCATTCGGCTTATCGCGAAACATTGATCTATGGCGAGTTTCTTCCATTAAATACAACTGGCGCTGTGATTGCTTATGAACGATCAGGAAAAGAAACGATCCAAGTTTTCGTGAATCTGAGCAATCAACCACAAAAAATTGAAGCCGCTGGCAAAGTACTATTGAACAATTATCTTGAGTTAATGGAACAAGACGGAGCACAGATTTTACAGCCGTATCAAGCGGTTGTAATCAGAAAGGGTGGCAATCATGACTAAAACAAACTACCAAGAAATCGCTAAAAAACTAGTCGCAGTCGTAGGAGAAGACAATATCGTCTCTGCTACGCACTGCGCGACTCGCTTGCGCCTGCAAGTAAAAGATCGGAAAGCCATCGATGACAGTCAAGTGGAACAGGTGGAAGAAGTCAAAGGCGTCTTCTACAATGCCGGTCAGTATCAAATCATTTTAGGCACAGGGATCGTCAATAAAGTCTATGATGCCCTGCAAAAGACCTATTCATTTAGCGAAGTCTCAAAAGATCAGATGGCGAAAGACGATGCGTCACCATTACAACGCGCAGTCAGAAATATTGCGGATATATTTGTTCCAATCATCCCGATTCTCGGTGCTACAGGTCTTTTCCTTGGATTAAAAGGGGTACTGTTCAATGAAACCGTTCTTAATGCAATGGGTTTAACACCTAATAGTATTCCAGAATGGCTGAGCGCGTCGGTGACAGTCTTGACCGATACAGCTTTCGGATTTTTAACCGCATTTATTTGCTGGTCTGCTTTTAAAAAAATGGGGGGATTACCCATCATTGGTTTCTTGATCGGCTTAATGTTAGTGTCTCCAGCTCTGCCAAATGCTTATGCAGTTGCCGGTGGAACGGCGGAACCAATTATGGCGTTTGGTATCATCCCGTTAGTTGGTTATCAAGGGTCGATTTTAACGGCGTTGATCACAGGGATGATCGGCGCGACACTAGAGAAAAAGCTGCGGAAAATCATGCCGAATGCAATGGATTTGATTTTCACACCATTTCTTGTGATCTTAGTTTCCGTATTTGTTGCCCTGTTCGTATTAGGACCAATCGTTCATGGCTTTGAAGGACAAGCAGTGAAGGTAATCGAAATGTTCCTGCATCTGCCATTAGGAATCGGCGGCTTGGTCATCGGCTTCTTGTATCCGATCGCTGTTATGACCGGGATGCATCACATGTTTATTATGATCGAAACTTCGCTAATCGCGACAACTGGCTTCAATCCACTGATCACAGTCTGTGCAATGTACGGCTTTGCCAATGCGGCGGTATGTTTGGCGATTGCGTTACGGACAAAAAATTCATCAGTGAAAACTGCCGGAATTTCCGCTACAGTCACTCAGATGTTGGGTGTCAGTGAACCTGCCTTGTTCGGGGTGGTTATGCGGACCGGAATGAAAGCGATCTTAGTGATGCTGGGCAGCTCAGCAGTCGGCGGTATGGTTCTTTCGTTATTAGGAATTCAAGCCAACAGCTATGGTCTAGCCGTTCTATTATCACCATTGATGTACATTTACGAGCCATATCAAGTAATCACATATGTACTAGTGGGAATCGCCACCTTTATTCTAGCCTTTATTTTAACGAATCTGTTTGTTATAAAAAAAGAAGGAAATGAAGTCGCTGCAAAGTCGACAGCAAAAAAGTCTAACGACAAAGTATATTCACCGATCGAAGGTGAGATCATCCCGATAACAGAAGTAAATGATCAAGTGTTTGCCAGCAAAATGATGGGTGAGGGCTTTGCGGTCTTGCCAAGCAAAGAAACAATCACAGCTCCAATTTCCGGTACAGTAAAAATGATCGCACCAACCAAGCACGCAATTGGCATTCAAGCAGATGATGGGATGGAGATTTTGTTACATTTAGGAATCGATACAGTTGAGCTGAATGGCGAGCCATTTGCGCTGAATATCCAAGAAGGTCAAACGATTCAACAGGGACAAAATATCGGAACCATTGATTTGAAAATGATTGAAGCAAATGGAAAAGATACAACAGTGATGGTAATCATCACTGATTCAAAGGAAACAATCGCAGGGCTGGAATACAATCAAGATTATGTGCAGCCAATCCTAGGATCATAGGTGAATGAGATGGAATGGACACAAGAAAATCGCTATCGACCGTATCATGAATGGACGAGTGACCATTTAGAGAATCTAAAAAGCAGCGTCAATACTTCAAATTGGCGACTGAACTATCATATTCAAGCGGAAACTGGATTGTTGAACGACCCTAATGGATTTAGTTATTTTAATGGAAGGTGGCATCTGTTTTATCAATCCTTTCCATTTGGTGCAGCCCATGGCTTGAAGTCTTGGCAGCATATGACCTCAAAGGATTTGATTCATTGGGAATCGGAAGGTTTAGCAATAGTACCAGATTCTGTATATGATTCTCATGGAGCATACTCCGGCAGTGCAATCTCAGTGGAGGAAAAACTATTTCTCGCGTACACTGGAAATGTCAGAGACGAAGCATGGGAGCGCCATACTTATCAATTGGGTGCTTGGATGAATGGACAAGGCGAAATCGAAAAAGTCGTTGAACCATTGATCCAACAGCCTCCGACGGGAATCAGCGCGCATTTCCGCGATCCGCAAATCATTCGCTATGAGGATGAATATCTGATGATCATCGGTGGTCAAACAGACAACGAAAAAGGCGAAGTGCTAGTTTTTACCAGTCAAGATTTAACCGATTGGCAGTACCAAGGACCGATGAAATTCGATGTAGATTTAGGCTTTATGGTGGAATGTCCTAATCTGCTCTTCATCGAAGATCAAACACTTTTGCTGCTTTGTCCGCAGGGGTTAGATAAAAATGAGTTGGAATATCAAAACGTTTATCCTAATACTTACATTTTAGCAGATCGTTATTTAAAAGAAGAAAGCAAACTAGAAAATCCTGCTTCACAGCAATTATTAGACGAAGGCTTTGACCTGTACGCGACCCAAGCATTCACGGCACCAGATGGACGATGCTTAAGTATCGGTTGGATCGGATTACCTGAAATGACCTATCCAACCTTTGATGAAGGGTGGGCACATTGTCTAAGTTTGGTCAAAGAACTAACGATCAAAGGCGGTAAGCTCTATCAATACCCGGTAGCCGAAACAAAACAATTGCGAAAAAACTGCGAGAAGCTTGAGCTGGACTCAGCAGAAAAGTTGGTTAAAGAAACCGAGAATTCCTATGAGCTGCAGCTTGAAATTCCGGCAAATAGTCAAGGAATGATTCACTTGTTCTCTGATAAAAACAACAAAAAAGCTCTTACTTTCATTTACGATACTGAAGAAGGGATAGTAAAGTTAGATCGCAGTAAAACGGATTATCCTTTAAATCCTGAATTTGGGGAGATTCGAGAGAGTGCGATCAAACAGAATCAACCATTAACATTGGCGATTTACGTTGACAGCTCTACCTGCGAGATTTTTATTAATGGCGGAGAAAAAGTGCTGACAGCGAATTATTATCCGGTGGAAAATCAGAAAAAACTAGTTTTAGAAGCTAATAATAAAATTCAAGCACTTTATTATGAACTGGAAAAATAAATCCAAAACACCCCTCAGAAAAGTCGGAATCCATCCGATATTTCTGGGGGGTTTTTGATATGCACTTTAACTCATCAAAGTTAGTGATTGTAGAATCATCAATGATACCTATATTCAAATTGTAAAGTAAAAAAAATTCGACTTCACTTTTGTAAAGTAACTCTCACAAAAGCTTTTAGGTTAGTTTTATTTTGTCATATTTTAGGTCATCAATATATGATCAAGAGCCATTCTTTTGAAGAATCTATTATATCATAGATGTGTATCAGAATTTTCCTAAAGTTAGGAAGGATTTTAGTGTATCGCGAATAAACGAATTATACTATATTAAAGGTACAAGATAGCGCTTACTTGTGAAGGTGATTAAGATGTTGACATCCAATGAACATTATTTATTAGAACAGCTTTTATTAAAGGAGGATTATCAAACATACGAAGAACTGGCTCAGTCTTTGAGACTATCTGTCCGGTCAATCAGAAATCTTTTGAAAAAACTGCACCCTTATTTTGAAAAAAATAATCTTGTACTGGATAAAAAATATGGCTTTGGTGTAAAACTGGTCTCTCAATTGTCGAATGAAAAGAGCCAAATCAAAAGTGTAGATACTTCCTTGACTTATCGACGAGAAGTGATGAAGTTAATTCTGCTATTCAATTTTCGAAAAAAGACCTCAATAAATAAGCTTAGTGAACTGCTCTTCTTATCTAAGAATGCGGTCATTTCTGATTTGAAATCGATTGAAAGGGAATTACAAGTATATAATCTGAAAATCAAAAAGGATTTCCAAGGGACCGAGGTAGTTGGTGAGAGAAAAAACATTAAAGTAGCGATCATTGATGCTGTCCATAAGTTTGGAACATCCATTATTTTTGATAATCGCAAACTACTATCCGATGATGAATATGTTGCCACATTAATCTTAGTAGAGGATTTTGAAGAGGAAATCAAGCTTTCGATAAATGAGTTAGAAGAGCAGTTCGACTATTCATTTAATTATGATTTTTTTAAAACACTCGTTATTCATGTCATGGTGGATATTTTGCTTTTTGGCGAAATGGGTTCAGCCCAAATAAGCAGAAACTTAAATGATATTGGATTGTATTTTCAAAGAAGTTTAGAACAGCGTTTGAATTTTCATTTTAATGATCATTACAATCCAGAACGTTTCTTCGAGTATTGTGATGCCTTTGAAGAGATGACTTTTGAGGAAACCGACTCACTAAAAAAAAATCCTGTTGCAGAGGAAATGTTAGCTGCTTATTGTCAAATTAGAAATGTATCTTTTTTGGAGGAGCATCAGTTGCTTCAAAAGATGACCAAACAAATTGAGCAATTAAACAAACGAGCGGAGTATCGAATCGGGATATTTCATCCTTTTTTGAACAATTTAATGAATGAGCATGGGACGGATTTTATTGCATTAAAATTGAGTACCTATGTCTTAAAGGATCAGCTTCCGAAAATTAGTGATGATGAGCTCTGCTTCTTTTTAATCGTTCTGGCGAATACTCAAATGTTTGATAAACGAGAATTAACCGTTTGTGTCCAAATGAATCAGAGTATTGAGAGCAAGCAATATGTAAAAAATAATTTGGAAAAGGAACTACCATTATCCAAAATCTCCATTTGTTCAAGCAAAAGAGCTAGCTCTGAAAAAGTTGCAGCCGATAAGCGAGTTGTTTTTATTCAAAATGAAGATTTATGTGTTCAAAAAGGCAAAATACTTTCGATGGATGTGCTGAATGCCAGCCATATAGCTGCCCTAAAACATGAATTGGGGACGATCAGAAGCCAAAAGCTTCTAGAAAGACTCAATAGATATTTCGAGAGAGAAAAAATTTTTCTTGATACTTTTACTAGCAAAAGAAAAGAAGAAACGATTCAACTTATTCGCGATTTCTTATTGCAAAAAAAATACGCAGAAGAGACGTTTATTGAGCGAGCATTAACTGAAGACAACGTGAATCTGATATTTTGGCGTTCAAAGAAAGCGGCATTGATTATTTGTTCTAGTGATTATCGTTCGAAGAATCGTTTGTTGCACTTTAAACTACCAGTCCAGGTCAAGTGGAGAGAGAATAATGAACTGAGCCGAGTCGACAAAATCTATGTGTTGATTACTGACAAGCCAAAGGTGCAAGATATGAATTTGGTTTTTAAAGAGATTCAATTTAATCGTTTATTAGATTAGTAAAAATATTTTGAGTAGCTAAGCCTGTTTTATGTGAAAAAGGAGGAAGAAAATGAATAAATTGGTGAACTTTGTCGATCAGAAGCTTTCGCCGCCATTGATTAAACTGGGGGAGAATCGCTATATGATCGCTATTAAAAATGGGATGATTTTGACGGTACCATTTACGATTATCGGGTCGATTTTTATGATCTTGGCGCAATTTCCTTCCGATAGTTACCAGAAATTTATTGAGCCATATAAAAATGTTTTAATGGTTCCGCCATCCGTAACCTTTAGCATCATTGGGTTGATTGCCGTCGTTGGGATTGGCTATAGTTTGGCGAAGGTTTACAAAATTGATACGGTTCGGAATGTACTGATGGCATTGTCGTGTTTTCTATTAGTGCAGACAACTATTGGTGAAGATGGAACCTACGCGTTAAATACAGCAAATTTTGGCACAATGGGCGTTTTCTCCGCCATCATTATTTCCTTCGTTGTCGTTGAGATCTACCGCTTTTGTATGAAAAAGAAGCTGACGATCAAGATGCCGGATAGCGTGCCACCAGCAATCGCAAAATCTTTTGAAATTTTACTGCCGCTATTGCTGTCATTGACACTATTTTGGGTCATTCGAATTTTACTTAATTTTGATATTAACCAAGCCTTAAACTCATTATTCAGTCCTTTAGTTGTGGGATTGAATACACTTCCTGGAATCATACTCTTCATGTTCTTGCGTTCAATGCTTTGGTGTGTAGGGATACATGGAGGGGCTGTTCTTTCAGTTGCGGATCCGATTTTCTTGACGATGCTGGGAGCAAATGCAGAGGCGTTCGCTGCTGGAGATCCATTGCCTTATGTTACAGCAGCTGGTTTTGTAAATTTCTTGTTCTTAGGTGGAGGCGGAGCAACCTTTATGCTGGTTGTCTTTATGATGTTTTCTAAGGATAAAGGGCTGCGAACGTTAGGCAGATTATCATTTCCGGCGAGTCTCTTTGAGATTAATGAACCGATTGTTTATGGGGCACCTGTCGTATTGAATCCGATATTGATGATTCCTTATACTTTATGCAATTTAATTTTGACACTTATTGCCTATTTGTTAATGAATTTTGATCTGATGAACCGACCAGTGGTATCTGTGCCGTGGACAACTCCGCCGATTTTAATGCAATATTTGACATCTGGTGGTGATTGGCGAGCAGCGGTTTATGGGGTAGGAGCCTTAGTTGTCAGTGGAATGATCTACTATCCATTCTTCAAGATGCTAGAGAAACAACGCTTGGAAATTGCAGAGATGGAAGAAGCGGCAACGTCAGCAAGCAATCAAAAAATTATTGAAGAAGGAACGACTTAAAATGATTACGGATAATCAAATGAATCACTTTATTGAGGAACAATTTACTTTGCTTCCTAAGCTGCTAGAATCAAAGATTGAACTTCCCACTGACTTAGTGATTAAGGGGGATTCCATGGTCTTTGTAGGCTCTGGGAGTTCGCTAAATGCGATAGCCATGGCTGAAGAATACCTGAATGATTTCACCGGCAAAGGGATTCTGACCTTCACTCCGTCAGCTTATTTAGAAAGAGTCGAGAAATTAGGAGAGCATATCTTAATTGCTGTTTCTCAAACAGGAAGTAGTATCGCGACCTTAGATTGTATTCGAAGAGCAAAATCAGCAAATCATTTCACAATATTTATCAGTGCAGTAGAGAACGATTATAAGAGAAATTTAGCAGATATCTTTATTGATCTTTGCTGTCCTGACGAATTGATTGGTCCTAAGACAATTGGCTATTCAGCTACTTTTTTACGATTGATTCAACTAGGGCTGGTCATTGGAACGCATCTAGGAAAAATAGATAAGAAAAAAGAAGATCAAGTTCTTGAACAGTTATCATCAGCGATCGGTAGTATGCCTCAAGTTAAAAAGAATACTGAGCAGTGGATGACGAAAAATTACCATTGGGCAGAGCTAGAATATGTGACCGTTACAGGTGAAGGTAGATTTAAACCATTGATTGATGAGGGAGCATTGAAATTACTGGAAACGCTGCGTGTTCCAGCGATGTCTTATGAGATAGGTGAGTTTACTCATGGTCCTCATCGATTGATTAAAGACAATAGTCATCACATATTTATTGGTACGGGCGAGTCTAGTGAGTTAACGACTAAGGTTACAAACTATACAAGATTTTTTACTGAAAATACACTGTATCTCTCATTAACTAATTCTGATATTGATTTGGTTTTGCAAGAAGAGACAATTGGAATTGAGCTTTTGCTAACACTCATATTTCAAGTATTAGCGAATGAATGGGCGTTGCAGACTGGCTTCAATCCAGATACTAAAGTCCATGAGAATTTTTTCAAATTTGTAGGAACGAAAGATTAGGAGTTGTAGAGAATGTCACTTAAAATTGCGATTATTGGAGCTGGAAGTGTTTATACACCGGAAATTATTGAAGGACTAGCCCAGAATAAAGAAAAATTACCAGTTACTGCGTTAACGCTGATGGATATTAATGAAGAACGATTGAAAATCATGTACGAATTTTTAAATCGTTACAAAGCTTATCATAATCTATCATTTGAAATTCGGCGAACCACCGATTTAGTAGAAGCAGTCAAAGGGCAGGATTTTGTTTTGACTCAGATACGAGTAGGTGGGAATCAAGCGCGAATCAATGATGAAAAAATCCCATTAAAATATGGTGTTATTGGACAAGAAACAACTGGACCTGGTGGCTACATGAAAGCATTAAGAACAATCCCTGCAATTTTGGAGATCGCCAAAGCAGTTGAAGAGCATAATCCGGATGCTTGGCTGATTAATTATGCCAATCCAACAGGAATTTTAGCCGAAGCAGTTAGAAATTATACCAAAACAAAATTTATTGCTCTATGTGCTGGAGGTATGCGACCAAGAACATGGGTAGATTGGGCATTAGGTGTGAATTATAAAGATGTTAAATATGATTTTGTTGGTCTGAATCACATGAATTTTGCCTATAATATCCGTGTGAATGGCAGAAAATTATCCAAAGAAGAATTTGACAAGGTTGCCGATATTCATGAAACAGTGGCCCCAGACCTGATCAAACGCATCGGAGCACTCCCAAGTCTTTACTGTCAGTACTATTTCCATAGGAATAAAAAACTTGAAGAATTAAAAAATGCTGAATTAACTCGTGGTGAAGTTGTCTTAGGTCTAGAAAAAGATATTTATGCTGCTTTAGAGAATCCAGACCAGCATGACAAGCCCGAGATCCTAAAGAATCGCGGAGGAGGAGGCTACAGTGAATTAGCTCTTGAAGCATTATCAGCCATATACAATGATGAGGATATGTGGGTCGTTGCAAATGTAAAAAATGAACGAGCAATCAACTTCTTGCCTTATGATGCCTCGGTTGAAACACCGTGTATGCTTAATAAAAATGGTATTACTCCATTAGTCCAAAACGATGTTCCAGAAGGGGTCTATGGTTTAGTTTCAGCTGTCAAAAACTATGAAAGTCTAGTGGTGAAAGCAGCAGTTGAGGGAGATTATGGAAAAGCCTTGCAGGCGATGGTTGCACATCCATTAGTTGGAGACTACGATATAGCTAAACCAATGTTAGATGAAATGTTGGTTGCGAATAAAGCATATGTTCATCCAGGGTTGCTTGAAGAATTAACAGAAAAGGTACGTTAAAGAGCAGACCATCTGTATTTGATTTAAAAGGCATTTCCCCAGTGATTACTCAAGTGAAAAGAAGGACAATAGTAACAAAACAGCAAGTAAAGAGGTCTCTTCACATGCTGTTTTGTTACTTATTTTATATTGTTTTTTTAGTTTGTGTTTATACTGTGGTATTTTTGGATTGATTCTCCATCGCCGCTTCATGCTGCTTGCTGAATTTTGCGATTTTACGGTCGATCTTGCTTAAGTAGGCTTGTGTTTGTTCTAATTGTTTTTCGACTTCTTTTTTATGTTCAGTAAAGAAGTCGAGCCGCTTTTCATAAGTCGGATCGCCATCCATTGACCATTCGACAAATTGTTTAATCTCACTTAGCTGCATGCCGGTATCCTTCAAACAGGTGATGATCGATAGAAATTCAAGGTCAGAATCTTTAAAATGGCGGCGACCATTTTCATCACGGGCAACAAAGGGAAGCAATCCTTTTTGATCGTAAAATCTTAATGTATAGGCACTGAGACCGGTCTTTTTTGAAATGTCACTGATTTTATAACCCATTATTATCCTCCTTGAAGGTCTTTTCCTTTTATTTTACCAGATGAACAGTTTGTTATCGCAAACATTTCAGAATAAGCAGACATTCAGGACCTCCCACTCTTTGCGATAGTTGTTCCAACTCATGATCTGTAGGGAAGATACCCAACTCTTCAAAATTTTTTGGTAATCGAAGGATCTGGAAAAATTTTTCCATCGCATGAATCCCCTTCAGTGCTGTTTCTTCCTCATTTTCACACGAGGCAACGTTCATGATGTTCTCGGCAAATAACACAAATCGTTCTAGCTGTTTGCGATAAATGAAACGGGCCCAATTTGGCCAAATAATACTCCATGCTGCTGCTTCAGAAAGATCAAAATAGCGAATGACTTCATGCGTGATTTTCTGAATGGGAAAATTCTTATCGAGGTTTAATACCTTACAAAGCTGTGGTGAAAAGCCGAGCGCTCTTATGGACGCGGTTGGTTTCACTTGCTCGTTTGGAACATAGTTTACTTTCAAAGTGATATGCATAAGATCTTGCAGCAGCACTTCCGTTAGTTTGTCCGTGACAGTGATATGCTCGGATTGTGCTAAGTAAGCTGTCGCAAGCTGTAGAATAAATGGAATATTTTGGTCAAGAAATTCTTCTGTTGTCCTATCAGCTTGGTTAATAAACTTCTGTTTTTCAAGTTGAGTTAAAGATGTTCGCATAATGTCCACTCCTTTTTTGTTTTTGATATATTAACCATAAATCTTCGAGTACACTCTAAGTCAACAGAAAAAATGCAGAAGCTTGTTCAACCTTGGCAGATCACGAAATGAAAAAGCGCTGTGAAGAGATTCAACAGAAAATTGCAGATAATTTGAAGATTTCGAATGTTTCAGAGGCGATTGAAGCGTATATGAAAGAAATAAATCCGATCAGTTAAGAAAAACTCTTAGCTGATCGGATTTATTTCTTTTTGTGAGTCATACCAGATGACCCTATTAATCGTAGTAAGTTCATTTGAAGGGTTGTAATAGCTATGTTTAGTGTCTGCTTTAAAACGGAGCCCTTCACCCGCTTTTGCGATTAATTTTCGATCAAGAAACTGTACTTCTAGTTCACCAGAAAAAACGGTGATGAATTCTTGGACTCCGTTGCCATGGGCCTCTGCCTGCGAAAAAGCACCGGGATCTAGCTCGATTCGATAGATTTCAAAACCGCGCTGATCATTGAAAGGGAAGATAGGATAATTGCGGTAATGACCCTCGTCTTCAGTCAAGAGTGTCAGTGTTTCTTCCTATTGTACTTTACATTGAATGTTGTTTTCTTCCAAGATTTCTTTGAAATAATCCAAGTCCTCCGTATGCAGCTGCGGAATGTCCTGCATTTGATAATCACGATCTAATGAGGAGTATTTTTTCTCACCGAACTGATGGAAGGGTAGGAGCTCAACTTCGGTGATGTTCATCTGGTTAAAGAGCTTGGCAAAAGCAGCTGCGTTTGCTGGTCCATCATTATAATTAGGAATTACCGGAATCCGCACGACAATATTTTGCTTTTGCTCGATCGCGATTGCTAGATTTTTCAAGATGGGTTTCAGCGAAACACCAGTGCCAGTTTTATGCTGCAGTTCATCGTGATGCTTTACATCGAAATAGAGCAGGTCGACCTGTTCGATAAACTTACTGAAGGCTTCGGCTTTTGCAAATCCGGTCGTTTCGCTGGAAGTATGGATACCTTTAACTTTTAGCTGACGTAAAAGTTCGGTCGCAAATTCTGCTTGATAGAGGACTTCACCGCCGGACAAGGTAACACCGCCATCGGATTCTTCATAGAAGGCTTCGTCCTTCATGACTTCCGTGATGATCTCATCCATTGATTTGTATTCGCCAACAGTGGTGGGGGCATTTTTCTGAGTGTCCCACATTTGCTCTGGCTTGCCATTTTGCGACTCGGGATTAGAACACCAATAGCAGCGCAACGGGCAGCCTTTGAAAAATACGACGGTGCGAATGCCGGGACCATCGTGGATACTAAATTTTTGAATATTGAAAATACACGCTTTATCATTCATCGGATTCCCTCCTTGATCTCACTCAGAGTTTAACATATATATTTGTTAACGTAAATATAAATGGTTACGTTCGTAATTAAAAATGCAAACAAAGTTGTTCGTATTGTTAAAATATGATAGTCTGATAGAAATGATAGAATATGGATGGAGAAGAGCCTATGTCTAGAGAAGAAGAGATTCTTGCGATTGTCAGCAAAAAGAAAAAAATCGAAGTTAACGAGCTTTCAGAATTGCTGAATGTTTCGAAAGTAACCATTCGCAAAGATTTGGATAAATTAGAAGCCCGCGGTCTATTGCATCGCCAGCACGGTTATGCCTTGTTGAACAATATGGATGACATCAATTACCGTCTAGCGCAAAATTATGATTTGAAACGTAAAATCGCTTTGGAAGCCAGCAAGATCGTCAATGATGGCGAAGTAATCATGATCGAGTCCGGCTCTACTTGCGCTTTGTTAGCCGAAGAATTAGCCTTCAATCGAAGTGACATCACGATCATTACAAATTCTTGTTTCATCGCTTCTTACGTTCGTAAGGCCGAATCGGTCAAAGTCATCTTAATCGGCGGCGAATACCAGAAGGAATCTCAGGTGAATGTCGGGCCATTAGTCAAACAGGTCATCAGTGAGTTTTACGTTGATAAATTATTTGTCGGGATCGACGGTTTTGATCAGCGTCGCGGCTTTACTGGTAGTGATATCACTCGCTGCGACACGACACGGATGCTGGCGACCGCTGCAGAGCAGACGATCGTTTTAACCGATTCCAGTAAGTTCTCACAAAACGGCGTGGTTTCCGAATTTGCTTTCAGTGAGATTAGTAAAGTATTTACCGATGGAATGATCAACAAAGAGGCGCTGGAATTTTTGCGAAAAGAAAAAATTGATGTTTTTACCGTATAAAGAAGAGGTGATCAGTCAGAAAATAGTCTGGCTGATTTTTTTGTAAACTCGGATGATATACTAGAAGAAAAGCTGAGTGATGGATTTAGATGGAGATTCGTCATGTTCAAGAAAGGGATCAAGCGTTTTGGTTCACGCTGGATCATTATTTGCCGGAAGACCAATTCAGGCAAAAAGTTCGGGATAAGATGGGTTATGTTTTGTTGGTAGATAATGTGGCGGTTGGCTTGCTGAGGTACAACCTTTTCTGGGATGAACACCCATTCTGCTCGATGCTATATGTGGCAGATTCTTATCAGGGGAAAGGATATGGCAAAGCCATAATGGAGTTCTGGGAAAAGGAAATGCAGCCGCGGGGATATAAGATGCTGATGACGTCGACTCAGGTGGATGAAGATGCCCAGCACTTTTACCGTAAGCTGGGGTATCAGGATGCGGGCAGCTTGCTGATCACTATTCCAGAGTATCAGCAGCCGATGGAACTGTTTTTAATCAAAAAGATTAAAGCCAAGTAGCGGAATACTGTTTTTTTTAATAGTGATCTTTAGCGGAATAAATGAAAATCGTATCTTCTTCAACATTGTAGATGATGCGATGTTCGTCACTGATCCGGCGCGACCATTTCCCTGTGAGTTCAAACTTCAGCGGCTCAGGTTTTCCTACTCCGGAAAAAGGGTTTCGTTCAATATCTTTGATCAAGCGATTGATCTTTTTGATATTGGTTTTATTTCCGTATTCATGCCAGTACATATAATCATCCCATGCAGCATCTGACCAAGCTTTATTCATCGGCTTCATCCTCGATCAAATCGTGTGACGTAAACGTTCCTTGTTGAAATTGTCGATCACCTTTTTGGATTTTTTCCATTAAGTAAGAGTTTGAAAGGATTCTCAGTGTTTCTTGCATGTTGTCATAATCACGCTTTGACATGACAACAACGGTTTCATCGACATTTTTACTTGTTACGATCAATGCTTCAGCATCATCGTTGACTTGCTTCATGTAGCTTTTCAAGTTTTGACGAAAAGTTGAGTAAGCGACTGCTTCCATCATTTTGCCCCCTTTCTAATAAGATACGAAAAATTTGGCTATGTAATAGAAAAGTTTTTGTATATTAATTGTACAATATTTTGTACGGAAAATCAAAACATACTTTTCTTCGTTATAAGTTCCCGCTTTCATTTACAAATTGCTATAATGAATGAAAATGGTTTTACGGAGGGAAGAATGAATGAACTTTAAAGGTAGCTTGGTTGCAGTACAAGACATCGAAAAGTCAAAGGAATTTTATCAGACTGTTTTAGGTCTGGAAGTGATGGCAGATTTGGGTGTTCATGTTCAATTGACTGGAGGCATGTTTCTACAGACGGTCGATACATGGGCAGAATTTATTCATAAGAAGGAAGACGAGGTCATTCTTGAGAATAATGCCAGCGAGCTGTATTTTGAAGTCGATGACATGGATGAGTTCATTAAATTGTTAAACAAACGGTCCGATATTGATTATCTCCATCCAGTCGTGGAGCATAGCTGGGGACAGCGGGCGGTGCGCTTCTATGATTTGGACAAGCATATTATTGAGGTGGCTGAGGATATCGTGATGGTAGTCAAACGCTTCATTGACTCTGGTATGACGATTGAGGAAACGGCGGAGCGCACGGGTGTGGAGCCTAAATATATCCAAGACATTTTAGACTAGCTATAATCATTCGAGATATTGCACATTCGTGCAGTATCTTTTTTACTTTGATTTCGTTTGGAATTCTATTGACTGTATTTCTATTCACATGCTATGATGTTTTCGAAAGAAGATATATTTAGTTACGAATGAAAAAAACGGAGGGCGTAATCATGAGTATCCAAACGAAAGAACAAAATGTGCCGTATTTTGGAAAACTAACCAATCGAATGAATCATTTCCGCGAAGCTGTTTTGACGAAAAAGCCATACATCGATGCGGAACGGGCATTACTGGCGACAGAGGCTTATCAGGAGCATAAAGATCAACCGAGTACAGTAAAGCGGGCATTGATGCTGCAAAATATTTTGGAAAAAATGTCGATTTATATTGAAGAGGATACCTTGATCGTAGGGAATCAGGCTTCATCGAATCGCGATGCACCGATCTTTCCGGAATACACAATGGAATTTGTCTTGAATGAATTGGATTTGTTTGAAAAACGTGATGGCGATGTCTTTTACATTACAGAAAAGACCAAAGAAGATCTACGTTCGATCGCGCCATTTTGGGAAAATAATAATTTACGGGCTAAGGGCTGGGCGTTGTTACCGGACGAAGTCAGTGTCTTCATGGAGACAGGATTTTTCGGAATGGAAGGCAAACTGAATTCAGGCGATGCTCATTTGGCAGTTGATTATGGTCAAATGCTGCGGATTGGTTTGAAGGGCTATAAGGAACGGACACTGAAGGAAAAAGCGGCGCTGGATTTGACGATTCCCGAAAGTTTAGATAAGTATCAATTTTACAAAGCAGTTTTGATCGTGATCGACGCGGTGAAAACATTCGCGGAGCGTTTCTCGGCTTTGGCGAAGGAAAAAGCGGAAACAGCCAATCCGCAACGACGCGCCGAGCTATTAGAAATCAGCAGAATCTGCGGCAAGGTTCCATATGAACCAGCGGAAACCTTCCAAGAAGCGATCCAAGCAACGTGGTTCATTCAATTACTTTTACAAATCGAGTCTAACGGACATTCATTATCATACGGTCGTTTCGATCAATATATGTATCCATATTTGAAGGCGGACTTGGAAAAGGGCAACATCACAGAAGACAAAGCGGTAGAGCTATTGACCAATCTTTGGATCAAAACGCTGACGGTCAATAAAGTCCGTAGTCAATCACATACACTAAGCAGTGCCGGTAGTCCACTTTATCAAAATGTTACGATCGGCGGACAAACCCGTGATAAAAAAGACGCGGTCAATGAATTATCTTATTTAGTCTTACGGAGTGTCGCACAAACGAAACTGCCGCAGCCAAATTTGACGGTTCGTTATCATGCTGGGCTGGACAATCGTTTCATGAATGAATGTATCGAAGTGATGAAACTTGGCTTCGGAATGCCAGCCTTTAACAATGATGAGATCATTATTCCATCATTCATGAAGGTTGGTGTGACGGAAGAGGATGCGTATGATTACAGCGCCATCGGCTGTGTGGAAACGGCGGTACCGGGCAAGTGGGGTTATCGTTGTACCGGCATGAGCTACATGAATTTCCCGAAAATCCTGATGATCGCCATGAACGATGGAATCGATCCGGTTTCCGGCAAACGATTTGTCAAAGGCTACGGTCATTTCAAAGATATGAAATCCTATGCTGAGTTACAGGATGCTTGGGATAAAACGGTTCGGGAACTGACGCGAATGAGTGTGATTGTGGAAAATGCCATCGACCTTGGCTTGGAGCGTGAGGTGCCGGACATCTTATGTTCAGCCTTGACCGAAGATTGTATCGGACGCGGGAAAACCTTAAAAGAGGGCGGCGCGGTCTACGATTTCATTTCCGGATTGCAAGTCGGGATCGCTAATATGGCGGATTCTTTAGCTGCAATCAAGCAGCTGGTCTTTGAAGAAGAAAAAGTAACACCAGAAGAATTGTGGGAAGCGTTGATGACTGATTATGGCAGTGAACGCAGTCAAGAAATCCAGCAAATGATTTTAAATGATGTACCGAAATATGGGAACGATGATGATTCTGTCGATCAGCTGATCACTGAAGCGTATGACAGCTATATTGATGAGATCGCCAAATATCCAAACACTCGGTATGGACGTGGACCGATCGGCGGCATTCGCTATTCAGGAACCTCTTCGATTTCAGCGAACGTTGGGCAAGGTCGGGCAACGATGGCGACACCAGATGGCCGAAATGCGTGGGTACCGTTGGCAGAAGGCTGTTCACCATCCCATAATATGGATAAAAACGGTCCGACTGCCGTGTTGAAATCTGTTTCGAAATTAAGTACCGAAGATATTCTGGGCGGGGTCCTGCTGAATCAAAAGGTCAACCCGCAAACCCTAGCCAAAGAAGAGGACAAGCAAAAATTGATCATGCTGCTGCGGGCTTTCTTTAATAAGCTGCACGGTTATCATATTCAATACAATGTCGTTTCAAGAGAAACCTTGATCGATGCACAAGAACATCCGGAAAAACACCGCGATTTGATCGTTCGAGTAGCAGGCTACTCTGCCTTCTTCAATGTATTATCGAAGGCAACACAGGATGATATTATTGAACGGACAGAGCATGTGATTTAAATATACTGATGGACTTGGAGGATTTAATTCTCCAGGTCTTTTTCAGCTTATGATTGATTAAAAATTTGTTTTTCGAATTAAACCATAGCCAGAAAATTTTTTAGTATAATGAGTATTAATGGTGAGAGAAGTTTTGAGATTTTTAGGAGGAATGAGAAATGGTTCGAATCGCAGTTGACATGGATGAGGTCATCGCAGATTTTACAGCGAAACTGTTGAGCGTCTACAACAAAAAATACGGAACAAGCTATACCGAGAATGACTTAGTGGGCAAAAATTTGCGAGATGTTCATCCTGAACATGCGGAATATGTCAGGAATGTGATTCAACAAAGCGATTATTTTGCTGATCTGCCTCTAATGAAGGGTGCCAAGGAAGCGCTAGAGAAGTTATCAGAAAAGCATGAAATATTCATTACCACGGCAGCAATGGATTTCCCAACATCTTTCAATGCAAAATATGCTTGGTTAAGAGAAAATTTTCCGTTCATTTCCGACAGAAATTATGTTTTTTGTGGAGACAAATCAATCATTTCCGCGGATTACTTGATTGACGACCATTTGCGACATTTGAAAAAATTCAAAGGTCAGGGAATTCTATTTACCGCATATCATAATGTCAATGAATCCTATGAAATGAGAATGGATAGCTGGGAAGAAATCTACAACTATTTTGATAGTAAGTACTAATACAAATAAAGCTTGAGAAACGGATTCGTCTTCGCTTCTCAAGCATTTTTTTATAGGGAAGAGTAGAGGTAAGTCAGCCATTCAGAGTCCTTGCGACGATTATCAAATGGAAGATAGCCATTGTATTTATAGATATAATCGATTTTCCAGCCGCCAGTTTTTGTTCGTTTATCGCGAAGCAGCTGCAATAAGTCAGACGCACGCGGATCATCTCCGCAGCATGATCCATCTGCGATGCCGCTTTTCTTGTCTGTTTACAAGTATTATCTCAAAACTGGGAAGAAAAGGAAGTTATTTTCTTACAAATAGTGCAATTTATTCTTAAAAACTGTATGGTAGAGGGAGTAGAAAATAACCTAGAATTAGGAAGGTGCATTGATGAAAAAACATCCATTAGAAGGCCGAATAGCCAAAATTTTATTTAATTCAGGACTGCAGTTTCGCATTGATTTTTTGCCAGAGAATCAATTGCGCTGGACCTCGATCCGTGAAGAAGATGCAGGCGCAACAGCTGTTGAGACGATTCATATCGAAGAATATCCAGGCGGGATTTTTTCAATTGACTGGGTAGAAGAGGATGGTTTGTGTGTCTCTTATACTGTGGATACGGTTAATAATTATGTGAAAAGCTTTATGACCTTTACCGATAAAGCATATCGCGGCGGCCGCAGACCTTTTGTTCATGAAGGGCCATTTCAGCTTATTTTGGAAAATGGCGAACCTGATTTGGAGCCTCTACACAACTAGACCTGTACTATCAAGTCCGATCATTCATCCAGATGATCGGATTTTCAATTACATATGATTATTAGTCTAGCATTTATCAAGCGGCTGCCATCTTCTGATTATGAGCCCGTTCAAACACCTGAGATTTCGTTTACTAATTTCTCTAAAGGGTTAGAGATTTTTATAGTGAGATTTGGCTAGCGGTGAGAGGGAAAGATAGCACAAAATTCTAGTTAGCTTGAACCTATAACATTACAAATGTTCTTAGGTTCCTTTTTGTTTTTGTTTGTTTAATGTTAGATAAAGCAAACTATCTCTAGTACATTTACTAAAAATTTGATACCCTAGGTAAGAAAAGAGGCGATGAAATGTTAAAAACGGATCGATTTCAAGCAATTATGTCATTACTAGAAGTGAGTGGAACGGTGCGCGTCAGTGATATTATGGACAAGCTGTCGGTTTCGGATATGACGGTACGGCGTGATTTAGACGAATTAGAGAAACAAGGGTTATTGGAGCGGGTACACGGCGGTGCGAAATTGAAGGATTTCTATCGTCATGTGGAGCTTTCACATACGGAAAAGCAAATTATGCTGCAGGAGGAAAAACAACGAATCGTAGAAAAAGCTAATGAACTGATCAATGATGGGGATACGCTTTTTCTAGGACCGGGAACGACTATTGAGTTGTTGGCACAGATCATCAGAGCGGATTCGCTGCGGATCGTGACCAATTGTCTGCCAGTGTTTGAGGAATTGAACAAACATAAGGGGAATCGGAAAATCTATCTTTTGGGTGGAGAGCTCAGGGAAACAACACAATGTTTCGTTGGCGAGATCACCAATAAATCCCTGAATGATATGAATTTCCATAAAGCCTTTTTCAGCTGCAATGCTTTAAATGAACAAAAAATCATGACTTCGACCTTTGAAGAAGGGCAGACCCAGCAAATTGCGTTAAACAATTCTGTTGAACGATTCCTGCTGATCGATCATTCCAAGATCGGTAAAAGAGACTTCTCGGTTTATTATAACTTGAGTGAGGTGACCTCAGTCATTACGGATAAAGACGAACAGAAGCATTATGAAAAGATTGAAAAAGAAGACAAATACTTAGTTTAATAATCGATCCGGAAATCTCATAATAGTGGTTCCGGATCTTTTTGTATGTTGTAAAAACCGTCCAAATTTTTTACGAATAAATTTGGACGGTTATTTGTTTTATTTAGCTTCTGCTGCATAAGCGACATGTTTGTTTGCTGCTGCTGGAGCAGCTTTTTCTTCTTTTTCAGCTGCATAAGCGGCATTGCGTTTTTTCATTTGGCGTGCATACCAGATGAAAATCAATAGGTAGGCGCCTAGTGCTAAGGCAGCGTAGATCACGAATTCGATTTGGCCTTGAGAGGCGTTACCAACCAAGTAGCCTAAGAATTTTTCGATCGGGCCTTCCATCGTAGTATGCGAGATCATCGCAGATCCGCTCAATCCTGCTGGGAAGGCGCCAACTGCTTTGGCTGTTTGAGTAACGAAAGGTGCGATCAAGGTACCTGACCATAAGAACAACGGTAATTCAATCGCACCGATGACGATCATACGGATTAGTTTTCCACGAGTCACAACTAGTAAGGCTGGAGTGACTCCCATTGCGATGATTCCGCCAAGCGGCAGCAATTTGTTTCCTGGTAAAATGATTGCTTCTAATAACATGATAGGTGCCAATACGTTAGCAGCTGCCCAGATTTCTGCGCGACCAGCTAGGAAAGGCCAATCCAGACCGATGTTGATGGTGCGTCCTTTTAAACGTTTGTTTGCAAAGTCGGTGATTCCTTGTGATAATGGCTCTACGGCGGCGATGAACCAAGCACCGATCAAAGAGAACAATTCCAAACATACAGCTGCCGTAAATGCTAGTGAGAAAATTTGTGTTGGTGTTTGTCCTGCTAATAATCCAACAAAAATCCCCAAATAAATCCCAATCGCGAATTTTGACCCCCAAAAGCCGATTTTGCTGTTTAATTTCGCAGCGTCGAAATCGTATTTGTCTAACCAGGGGAAGACTTTATCAAAAATTTTGTCAAAGACCATGATGATTGGATTCATCATATAGTTCATATGCGTCGTTGTCATTGGGTTGCTGTCAGGCGCATTTAACAAATCATTAAAGGTTGGCTTCATTAAGTCAGAGTTCCAGATTTTCAGTACACCAATGAAGATAACCAGTGCAGAAGCAACGAATAGGTTTGCACCACAGAAGATCGCGAATAGACCGACGATCGCTAAGTGCCAAATGTCAAAAATATCGACATCTAAGGTGTTGGTTTTCTTCATTGCCAACATGATGATATTGACGATCACCATAATTAATAGGAAATAAAGCGTGTAGGGAGAGCCCCAAGTAATGGTTGCTAAAGGAGCCCAGCCTACATCTGTGATATTTAAAGAAATCCCGGTACGTTCAACAAAAGCAGTCATAGCGTCTGAGAATGCAGTGGTTAAAATTCCAATAATAGCTCCGATCCCAGTCAAGGCGATCCCAAGTTTGATCCCACCTTCTAAGGCGCGTGATGGTTTGACTTTAAAGAATAAGGCAATAACAGTTAACACGATAGTCATCAGCGGTGCCGCCCCTAAATCAATTAGGGGGGTAAATACTTTATTGGCAATATCAATAATTGTACTCATATGCTTTTCCTTTCCTGGTGCCTATTTATTGATTGATTGGATAGCGCTTTCCATACTTTGGTAAACAGGTTCTGCCATGGCAGGAATACGATAAAGAATAGCGCCCGCATCGACCACAGGGATATTCACGTTGAAGCCTAAGTCGGTATTGGCGATTTGAGCGAAAATGTCATAATGGGACAGCATTTCCTCATTGATATCTTTAATCATCACGGCATCACAGGTTACTTGATAGCCGCGATTACTCAATTCTGTTTCCAAAGCACTTTTGATTTGATGACTTGAATTTACTCCTGCTCCACATGCTGCTAAAATTTTAATCATTGTATTTCTCTCCTTAAATTGTTTTTTATTTTACATCCTGCAATTATGCAGAAACTTCCATAGTAAAGTATTCCTCTAAAAACTGATAGATTGCTTCTGTATCTTCTAGTTTGAAAAACGAACATAGTATTTCATTATCGACTGAATTAATGAAATCCATGATATCCGCTAACATGCCCGCTTGTGCTTCACCGTTTTCATTTAAGATCATGAAAAGAAAACGGACGGAGAGTTGATCGCTTGGTGAGATCATATTATGAAAGGTAATCTCATTTTTTAACTTAATCGGAATAATCCGCGTTGTCCGAACATACTCGCTTTCCGTATGAGGGATCGCAATGTCAGGTAGTATCTCAGAAACAGGTGTGAGATCCAAACCGGTCGGATAATTACGCTCACGTTCTAAAAGACTCTCCAAAAAATCCTCAGTGACTAATTGTTTGTTTAGCAGGTCTAAATAAACTTCCTCAAAAACTTCTTCTTGTGTGTCCTTACTAGAAACATAGGTTGTCTCTTCGAAAAAAAGTTTTTTCAAACAGAACAGCTCCTTTCTAAGTTTGTTTGTGTTTGTTTACAAGTTGAGTATAATCGCTTACATTTACTTTGTCAACATAAATCGAAAATTATCAAACATTTACTGTTGATAAATGTTTGATAATGTTTTATTATAGGTGTGTGGAGGGACAACCTATGCTGAAAACTGAGCGTCAACAATCAATTTTGGCCATGTGTGACCGTTATGGGACGATCACCGTGAAGTTTATTCAAGAGGTTTTAGATGTTTCTGATATGACCATTCGCCGCGATTTGGAAGAGCTTGCACAAAAGAATAAACTTTTGCGCGTTCACGGTGGCGCACAGAAAATGAACAATTCGGAGTCATCGAGAACTTCTACTTCTATAGAAGGAAGCGAACTTTCCCATAAAGAAAAGAAAAAGCTGCACACGAAAGAAAAAGAATACATCGCTAAAAATGCAGCCGCATACATTACGAAGGAAGACGATACCATCTTTCTTGGTTCCGGGACAACGATTGAGCTGATGACGCAATATATCGAGCCTTCTTCATTAAGGATAGTGACGAACAGTCTGCCCGTTTTTAACCTATTAAGTGAAACAAAACAATTTGAACTCTATTTGATCGGCGGATTGTATCGTGAAAAGACCGGTGCTTTTGTAGGTTCGATCGCCAATGAGGCAGTTCAAAAAATCGGCATCAAGAAGGCTTTTGTCGGAGCAAACGGTTTAAAGGGCACTGAGGTCTCGAATTTCAGTATGGAAGAGGGAACCTTGCAGAAGATCGTGTTAGACAACGCAGCCGAAAAATGTTTGGTTTCCGATGCCAACAAGTTTGATCGCAGTGATTTTTATACATTCTATGATCTGCGTAAAATCGATGCATTATTTACGGATTCTACTCTTTCAGCTGAACTGAAGAGTTATTATCAGCAATACACTAGAATTATTCAGTAATTAATTAGGAGGATGCAAAAATGCGTGTAGTAATTGGTTCAGACAGTGATGGTATGAGATTAAAGGAACTGATCAAGGAAGATTTGATCAATAAAGGATTTACAGTTGTAGATAAAAGTGAAACAGCTTCAGAGGATTTTGTGGAATCAACCTTGGCGATCGCTAATGATTTGAATGAAAATGAAGGCAGCTTGGGGATCGCCGTGGATGGCTACGGTGCTGGCAGCTTTATCACAGCAGTGAAGGTTAAAGGAATGGTAGCGGCAGAAGTTTCCGATGAACGCAGTGCCTATATGACCCGCGAACACAACAATTCCCGCATGATTACACTTGGCTCAGAGATCGTTGGCGATGAGTTGGCTTTGAACATCGTTCGTGAATTTTTACAAGCGAAATACGATGGCGGTCGTCATCAGATTCGTGTCGATATGCTAAATAAAATGGCTTAATTGGAAAGGATGAATAAAATGAAAATCGCAATCGGCTGTGACCACATCGTCACAGATACCAAAATGGCAGTATCAGATTTTTTGAAATCAAAAGGACATGAAGTGTTGGACATGGGAACCTATGACTTTACTAGAACCCATTATCCCATTTATGGAAAAAAGGTCGGTGAAGCAGTAACTAGCGGTGAAGCAGACTTAGGTGTTTGTTTATGTGGAACTGGTGTTGGGATTAATAACGCCGTAAATAAAGTTCCTGGTATCCGCAGTGCCTTAGTGCGAGATATGACGACGGCAATCTATGCCAAAGAACAATTGAATGCCAATGTGATCGGCTTTGGTGCTCGCATCACAGGAGAATTCTTGATCTGTGATATTTTAGACGCCTTCATCAAGGCTGACTATCAAGAAACAGAGGAAAACAAGAAATTGATTGCAAAAATCGATCATGTTGAAAAAGCCAGTGCAGATCAGTCCGATCCTCATTTCTTTGATGAGTTTATCGAAAAATGGGACCGCGGCGAATACCACGATTAAGAGGGCCGGCCGATGATTCTAACAATTACTATGAATCCCTCGATCGATATTTCCTATCCATTAGAAGTATTTGAACTGGACACGGTCAATCGAGTGAAAAATGTCCGCAAGACTGCTGGCGGCAAAGGCTTGAATGTTACTCGGATCTTGAAACAGCTAGATGCTGAAGTAATCGCCAGCGGCTTAATCGGCGGATTCTTAGGCGAAGAGATCAAAAAGGACTTGGATCAAAATAAGATCCCTCATGATTTTCTGCCCATCAGCGGCGAGACCCGCAATTGCATCGCTGTTTTACATGAAGGGCAGCAGACCGAAATTTTGGAAAGTGGACCAGTGATCTCAGAAACAGAAGCGGCGGCTTTTCTAAAGCATTTTGCAAAATTAGCAGCAAAAGCCGATATCATTTCCTTTTCAGGTAGTTTGCCGGAAGGATTGCCTAGTGATTACTATAGTCAAATGCTGCAAGCCTGCCAACCCAAACCAGTTGTCTTAGATTGTTCCGGCGCAGCCTTAGCAGAGGTCCTGAAAGGCAAAGTTAAACCTAAGCTGATCAAACCAAACACGGAAGAGTTAGCCGAATTGTTAGGCCGGACAGTTTCAACAGATGTCGAAGAACTGAAAACTGCGTTATCCGATCCGATGTTTGAAGGGATTGAGTGGATCGTTGTTTCGATGGGCGGTAATGGCGCTTTTGCTAAGCATTTCGATAAGTTTTATCGAGTAAGGATTCCGAAGATCGAGGTAGTTAATCCCGTTGGCTCAGGCGATGCGACGGTGGCAGGACTAACTGCTGCTATTGAAGTCGGATTCTCAGACGAAGCTATTCTAAAACGAGGGAATGTTCTAGGAATGTTAAACGCTCAAGAAGAAACAACAGGGCACGCTAATTTAGCAAATTATCAAATATTATTCGATCAAGTCAAAGTAGAGGAAGTAGGATGACAGTTCCGCTTTTAGCAGTGTTCGTAGCAGATGGTGTACCGGAATAAATTCTTAGCTACAAAAAGAGAATAATCTTAGCGGAATGATTACTTTAATACGAAATAGGAGGAATTGGAAATGAAAGAAGAAAAGCGTCAATTTATCAAACAACTATGTAACGAAGATGGAGTGATCGGGGCACTTGCTATTGATCAACGAGGCGCATTGAAGAAAATGATCACGAAATTCAAAGGTAGCGAAGCTGAAGAATCTGAAATCGTCGCTTTTAAGGAAATCGTTTCTTCTCAATTAACGAAGTACGCCTCATCAATTTTATTGGACCCAGAATATGGCTTGCCAGCGGCAGATGTCAGGGCTAAAAATGCCGGCCTATTGTTAGCCTATGAAAAAACTGGCTATGATGCTTCAACGCCTGGCCGTTTGCCTGATTTATTATCAATTTGGTCAGTTAAACGTTTGAAGGAGGCTGGCGCCGATGCCTGCAAGTTCCTTTTATATTATGATGTTGACGAAGCAGAAGAAATCAACAATCAAAAACATACCTTCATCGAACGGATTGGCTCTGAATGTCAGGCAGAAAATCTACCATTCTTTCTAGAATTAGTTTCCTATGATGCCAATATCTCCGATGCCACTTCAAAAGAATATGCTAGTGTAAAACCGCATAAGGTCATCGAAATGATGAAGGAATTTTCTGATACTCGCTACGGTGTTGATGTGTTGAAGGTTGAAGTGCCCGTTAACATGAACTACGTGGAAGAGTATGCAGCCGGCGAAGTCGTGTACACGAAAGCCGAAGCAGCCAACTTCTTCAAGGAACAAGCAAAAGCGACGAACTTGCCATTCATTTTTTTGAGTGCGGGTGTTAAAGCAGAGCTGTTCCAAGAAACCTTACGTTTTGCTAAAAATGCTGGTTCAACCTTCAATGGCGTACTATGTGGACGGGCAACGTGGGCTGACGGAGTGGAAAGCTATATCGTTGACGGCAAGGACGCCGCGATTGAATGGATGAATACGCAAGGACGTAAAAATATCGAAGAATTAAATGTGGTGTTAAAAGAAACAGCGACACCAGTGGAAGTATTAGCGACTTCTCTATCGTAAAAAAGCCAATTTAACGGACTGTGAGCAGAAAAAGTTCACAGTCCTTTTTTTGATGAAATATGAGGAATAGTTCTTCAATAATAGAAAGAAAGCTGAATTGTATGATATTAGTAGACTCAGCAACGGGAATACCGGTCGAATCATAGTCCAAAAATTAGTCGAAGTGGGATTGGATGTTTTAGCATAAGACATCAGTTCAAAGGTGAAGGATTTGCCAGGAATCAAAAAGGCGATGGTCGGTGTTTTGACTGACCTGTCATTTATTGATGACTTAATGAAAGAAGCCTCGATGGTGGTCTACATTCCGCCGTTGTTTTCAGCGAAGGAAGCCTTGATCGGTCAACGGATGGTGGATAAAGCGATTGAACACAAGATTAAGCATTTTGTTTTTATCTCAGTGATTCATCCGATTTTGACCAGCTTGCTGCAGCACACCGCTAAGCGAGATGTTGAAGAGTATCTGATCGTAAAAGCTATGGAGACGCAATGTTCTTATACGATCTTATAGCCGATGCATTACATGCATAATTTCAATCCGCAAATGATGGCGGAACGGGCGAATATCGGATCTTTTATGATGTGGACAGTAAAGTTGGTTATGTGGCGACTGAGGATGGCGGGGAAGTTGCAGTGAAGGTGTTGACTGATCCTGCGAAACACAAGAAAGCAAGTTACGAATTAGTCGGGACAAAAGCTTATTCACCAAACGATCTGGTAAAAATGTTTAATCAAATAACTGGAAAAAATGCGGTATCCGCATACATCGATGTGGAAGATTTCTTGGATCAGATTCAAGCGAATGATCTCTTCTTCAGAGAAGGCTTCAAACATTTAGCTCATTCTTATACAACGTGGGGACTAGATGACAATCCGAATGTACTGACCTGGCTGCTTGGACATAAGCCAACGAGCTTTGAAGAGTATCTAAATGAAAATCTGAATACGTAGAAAAAGAAGGCTAGAACGATTTCTCATTCTAGCCTTTTTACATAAATTTTATTGTAACTTATCGTAAGCATTAAACCCGATGCCTTCATCTTTCCAACCAACTTTGATTAAATGATCTCGTTCATATTTGAATAGAGTAAAGTGATGAGCACCAGCTTTTGCGTTTGGATTATACAAACGATAAACAGGCTGTCCGAGATTTTCAGGCGGCATAATAAGACCAATATTATCATCATGCCATCCAACTCTGACCAAATTCTGAACTTCATTAGCATTAGCAGTGTAATGATGGTCGCCCGCATTCGGATTATAGACACGATAAACATGAGTAGCCTTTGCCTGTTTCCAATTGCCTATACCACCTTGACCATAAAAACCGACGCCTTCATCTTTCCAGCCAACATTAATTAATAGAGCCCGCTCATGATTACTAGAGGTAAATAAATGCTCACCTGAATTCGGATTGTAGACTCGATAAATCTCGTGACGGTCCAAATCCGCAGCAGAAGCCTTTGAACCAAAACCCATGACACCTATTAAACATAGTCCAATAAACATCACCATCATGATAATCGACTGCTTCTTTTTCTTCATTCCAATCCCCTCCGTTTTTTCGAAGAACCTGCTTAACAGATGTTTCACTTTCCGAATCGAATTTGATCCTAACACAACAATTTTCCAATAGTTTATCTAATAAAATTATATCATATAAGAAACTACACTAAATTTAAATATCATAAAATATGCAAAAAGCTTCCCATCGAAAATGATAGGAAGTTCTAGATAGCAACATGTTTATTTAAAACTAGAATAAGCGTTAAATCCGATACCTTCGTCTTTCCAACCAACTTTGATTAAGTGATCGCGTTCATATTTGAACTGCGTAAAGTGATGAGCACCAGCTTTCGCATTTGGATTGTACAAGCGGAACACAGGTTCACCAAGACTGTATGGCATAACCAAAGTAATATTGTCATCATGCCAGCCTACCTTAACTAAATGCTGAACTTCATCATAATTAGCAGTGTAGTGATGATCGCCTGCATTCGGATTATAGACACGATAAACATATGCTACTTTGATCGTTTTCGTATAGCCTTGACCATAGAACCCGACACCTTCATCTTTCCAGCCAAAGTTTACCAATGTAGCTCGTTCATAATTACTGGGCGTAAAAAGGTGTTCTCCAGAGTTTGGATTATAAAGACGATAAATCGCGTCTCTTTGCGATTCTTCAGCCGAAGCTTTCGAACCAAAGCCAACAGGACCTAACAAACAGAGTCCAACGAACATTACCATCATAATAAGTGATAATTTCTTTTTCTTCATTTTTATCCCTCCATTTTTTCCATGTTAACTAGCTTCCAGACGAATTTGTTCAAATAGTTATACTAGATCAATTTTGTTTTATTAATAATTATATCATGCGGAAATTATAAAAATTATTATTATCATGAACGGTGGTTTTTCTGTCTTAAACGTCTTTATTCTTTGTTAAATAGTCGATTATGAAGATTCCAGTCATGCGTGATCAACTATTCTCTTTCATTTCGCTAAAAACAATTTGATATTAATTTATCAATCATTGCTAATCGATAGTAATTTTGTAGTGAAAATAGTTTGATAGCATCAGTTTTTTTGACAATAATCTTAAAATCTTCACAAAAAGAAAGTGGACTTTGGCGAAGCGGCTGTACTATTCTAAAAAGAACAAGAAGGATGATTATTTCCAAATGAGGAGTGAGAATAGATGCGTGTACTGGTGGTCGAGGATAATCGCGAACTGGCTTTGTCGATGAAAAAGGGCTTGGAGCAGGAGAATATTTCGGTGGATTTGGCTTATGATGGTGAATCAGGAGAAGAGAAGGCCTTCGTGAATTCCTATGATGGCATTTTTCTGGACTTGAATTTGCCTAAAAAGGATGGCTTGGATGTTTTGCAAAGCTTGCGAGGAGAAGAAGTGGAGAGTCCGGTCATCATTATCACTGCTCGGGATGAGATCGAAGAGCGGGCGAAGGGGCTGGACTTTGGAGCAGATGATTATTTGGTTAAGCCGTTTGAATTGTTAGAATTGAAGGCACGTTTGCGGGCGGTTGTTCGCCGCTATCATGGACGTTCATTGCCGCAGATTTCGATCGGCGGGTTAACGATTGATCCGGTTTGTCGTAAAGTTTCTTATCAGGAAAAAGAGATTCCATTGAAACCCAAGGAATTTGATATTTTATTGTGTATCGCTCAGCGTCATCCGGCCGTTGTTTCCTCTGAAGAGATCGCAGAGCATGTTTATGACGAGTATTTTGACCCATTTTCCTCTGTTTTACGGGTCCATTTAGCGCGATTGAAGAAGAAATTGGCTGAAGCAGCAGGAAAAGAAGTCTTAAAAACAATACGAGCAAAGGGGTATCAATTATGCGATTAAATTTTAAAATGACATTGACGATGCTACTGTTCTCATTGTTAGTAACAGGTGTGATTCTGACGAGTTTTTTCCTTTTGCGCAATAATTTCGAAGGGATTAGTATCGCTTCGACACTGGGGGAAGATGTATATTTCATGGAAGAAAATAACGTATTTCAAGCGAAAACAAAATTCGAAGTTTCTGAAGCAGAAAAAGGCGAACCGTTAAATGTTTCGATGGTTGAAAAAGCTTATCAAGATGAATTGTTCAAATATTTGCCGGCAATGGTTTTAGTCATTTGTTCCGCTGTTTTGTTGTTGACCTTTCTGCTCTGGCTAGTTTTACGCAAAATCTACAGTAATCAAATTTTGGCGATCACCCATGATCTGAAATTTATCGATCAGCTGCCGAAAAATACAATGAAAGACGAGGCACTAAGTGAAGCTTTCAATAAATTAAAGGAAAAATTCGATGGTCATTTGGAGGATTATCGCCGTCTGAATAGTTATCTGACTCATGAACAAAAGAACGCCATTGCCATTCTCCGATCTAACCTTGAGATTGAACGCCAGCAAGAAGCCAATCAAGAAAATCTAGCGCTGTTGGATCGGTTGACTGATAGCATCGACGATATTCTCACGCTTTCCAACAATACGGACGATCTCGGAGATGAAGTCGTGGATGTTTCTTTAGTTTGTGCTGAAGTCTGTGATGCGTATAAAAAGAACTATCCCGATCTGCTGTTTGAATTCAATGAAGAGGAGACTACCCTTATCCAAGGGCGCGACCGCTGGATTTATCGCGCTGTTTCTAATTTAGTCGATAATGCGATCAAATATGGGAATGATAAATTGGTGACCGTCAGTATCTCCAACAAAAACGGCAGTGTAGTTGTTCAGGTAAAGGACCGCGGGATCGGTATATCGCAAGAAAAGCAGCCGGCGATTTTTTCCCATCACTATCGCGTACATGGACTAAAGCAAGATGGCTATGGCATCGGACTATCTGTGGTATCGCATGTTTGCGACTTATGTCGCGGGTTCGTCTATTTAGAAAGCGAGGAAAACCTCGGCTCGACATTCTATTTGAGTTTTCCTAGTGTGGGTTAACATTCAGTTAACACTGCATTTGCTACTATACGCTCATAGGAGGAGACGAAAGCGATGATCATCATCCGACATGCTTGGCTAAATCTTAAACGCAACCGTTTCAGTCATTTAAAAATAGGCAGTATGATTTTGCTGATTCTGCTGATTGTTTTTTCAATGCTGAAAATCTATCGAACGGCGACCGCCTATTTCTTGGATTATCGAAGTCAGGCAGCCGCGGTAGTCAAAGGCGTGCAAGATTTAAATCAAACCGAACAAGCGAAAAATTTGAAACCAACCGATTATGAAAAATTGAGAAACTTGTCTTATGTAAAGAAAAGTCAATTAAACGCACAAGGAATCGTTCCATCTACATTGGTGCAGCCAACAGTCAAAGGACAAACGACCACAGACTATACAAGTTTTCCGCCAGATCAGAATAATGAAAACTACTTATCAATCACAATGCTGGATAATGCCTCATTAAAAGAACTTTTAACCAGAAAGGCTGAAAAACTCAAAGGGACTGCGCCACTCAACAAGAATACCTGTGTCATCAGCAGAGCCTTCGCAAAAGCCAATAAGCTGAAGCTAAATGACACACTCTCATTGGGAGCAAAGGGGCAAGAACAAAAGGTAAAGATCACAGGAATCGCTGAATTTGCCAATGCAGAATGGTTAACCTTACCAAGCACTGTTTTGATCAACTGGGATACAGGAACAGCGATGCAGGAGAGTATTATTCAAACCTATTCAATGGTCATGTTCCAACTGACTGGTAAAAAGGAATTAAAAAACTTTGTAAAAGTCTTTAAAGAATCAGAGTCTTTTAAAGAGTACTCCTTGATCGGGCAAAACTGGTCACAGGGCCTGCTTCAGTCATTTAAAGACACGCTGGATCTGTTTTTTAATGGTCTGATCGTCGCCTTGATACTGGGAATCGTATTGATCGCTGTAATCTATCAGCAAGCTATCAAGCGGCGGCAAGATTTTTATGTTTTGCACCTAATGGGGATGAATCGAAAGACGTTAGCCTTAAGTGGCTCAGTGGAGAACATCCTGCTCACTTTCGGTATTGGTGCACTTGCTGCCATCATCTCACAACGCTTGAGCCTCTGGATCACTGGCGAATGGCTGATTAAACTACAGCAAGAACTCTCACATCAAGAACCATTTGTGGAGTGGGTATTTCCTAAGTTTGATCAGAGAAGTCTCGCTATAAGCAGCTGGTTCGACCACATCGGACTAATTTTTTTAGTCATTTGTCTGATTACCATGCTGCTGCTGATCAATCTTCGGATCGCGAAGATCGTCCGTGAGCCCTTGCAGGAGGTGTCGAAACGATGACTGAATGGATAGTGCAAAATGTTGATTTTCAATACAAGCAATCAGAACTCAAAACGTTGGATAACATCCACGGCAGCTTTCGAACTGGCAGAAGTTATCAGATTTTCGGCGATCCTGACAGCGGAAAAAGTACGCTCTTAGCACTTTTTGCGGGGCTGACAGTCTGTTCAGAAGGATCCTTAACTTTTGCTGGAAAAGAGCTGGCTACACTGGATCGGAATACTTATCGCGGACGGGAAGTTGCTTGTCTATTCCAAGAGGGCAGCTTGCTGCGAGACTCAGCATTGGCTAATTTGGAGATGGAAGCTCTATTATCTGGCGAGAAGATCGATAAAGAGGCACTGACGAAAGTATTATTGTCAGTCGGCTTACAAGAAAATCAGTTAAAACTTCCGTTAAACAAATTATCGCAAAAAAACCAGCAATTAGTCACTTTGGCTAAGTTACTAGCCAAAAAAACGGCTCAGTTAATATTAGTAGATGAACCTGAGAAAGTTTTCAGTGAATGTGGTGTCTCTTTTGCGATGGAACGACTACGCAGACAGTGTTTACAACAGGAAAAATGTCTGATCTTTACGACTCAAACAACCCAATCGGTCAAATTTGCGGATGAATTATGGGGACTTAACGGAGGAAAACTCCTGTTTATCAAAGACTAGTAACCATGATCTGATCGCGCTTTCCAATCATCCAAGTTCTCTGATAGGAAGGATGCTTCGATGAATTATTGGAAACGAGCGAGAAATAGTATTTTTAGAACCAAAGGAAAGTCATTGATTCTATTTGCAGTCATTTTTGTTTTAGGAAATGTCATTGCCGGAGCGATCGCGATTCAGCAATCTACGGCGAATGTTGAGAAGAAAATGAAGCAGCAATTAGGTGCGACTGTTGCGCCAGAGTTAGACCTCGAAAAACTGATGGAGCAAAATGGTGAAATTCAGGCAATCAAGGGTCCGGAAAGTCTCAAGGAGGAGACCATCAAGAAAATGGGAGCTTCGCCTTATGTGAAGGATTATGATTACAGCTATTTAACTTATCTCAATGTTAAAAAGTTCAAAACCTATGAGCTGAAGCAAGAAGGCAATATGCAAATATCGAGTCCATACAAATCCATGATGTTAAAGGGCAGCAACAGCACAGAGCCAATGGATTTTAAAAATAAGAAAGTCAAACTGGTTGATGGCCGAATGCTGACTAAGGAGGAGCTTAAAGGCAAGAAGCCCGTCGCCTTGATCTCGAAAAAAGTTGCCGATGAAAACGGACTATCTGTTGGGGATCAAATGCTACTTGATACAGTTACACTCATGCCAAAGGATGACGGCACAATGGATTCACAGGATTCCACCGAACATAGCATTAAGATCGTTGGCTTGTTCGAGCCTATCAAATTAGATAAGAAGAAAAATGATGGTCAAGGTCAAGATGCACTCAACAAGCAGATGATGGAGCTGGATCAGTATAATACGGCTTTTGTCTCGAATGGCTTAGCTCGCGAGATCAACAAAGCAGAGATCGAAAATATGCCGCCTGAACAAGCTGAAGAAATGGGCGAAGAAATCTCTCCAATCTTCACACTGAAATCACCGGATGATGTTGCCGCATTTAAAGCAGAAATCAAACCGTTATTACCAGATGGCTACAAAGCAGTCGCTTCTTCGGATGAGTTCGATAAAGTCGGTGCAAGCGTCAAACGTTTGTCAAAAATATCTGGTTACGTCGTCTTGTTAGCCATTCTGGCATCCTTGATGATCATTTCACTGGTCGTAGTGTTATTTATGAAAGATCGCAGACATGAGTGGGGCATTTACCTATCCTTAGGTGAACAACGTAAGAATGTGTTGAAGCAAGTCATCGCTGAATTATTGATGATCAGCATGGCTGCTCTCTTGGTGTCGCTTGTTACAGGAAATATTTTAGGAAAAATTGTTTCAGAATCTCTTATCGCTGGTGATACGATGGATCAAGTTGCTCAAAATGTCGGTAACCAAGTCTTCACCACAGGCTTGGGATCATCAGTCCTAGATTCAAATTTAACCAATGAAGATGTTCTAAACAATTATGAAGTTCGTTTCTCTTTGACCTACTTCATCACGTTCTTGGCTGCCGGGATCGGCACGATTTTGGTGTCGGCGATTTTACCACTGACTTATGTGATGCGGCTGAATCCCAAGAAAATCATGATGTAGGAGGAGTAGACTATGACAATATTAGAAGCAAAAGAGTTGAGTTATTTTTATCAAGACGGTGGAATGCGCCGGATGATTTTGCAGGATACTTCAGTGAAATTTGAAAAAGGTCAATTTTATACGATCTTAGGCGAATCTGGTTCAGGGAAGACCACATTTTTATCTTTGATTAGTGCGTTGGATGCTCCGACTTCTGGTGAAGTCTTGTATAACGGAGAGAATATCAAACAGATCGGCTACGAGCGTTTCCGGCGGGATGACGTCAGTATCATTTTTCAAAATTACAACCTAGTCCCTTACTTAACAGGACTAGAAAATGTTTTGGTGGCGATGTCAATCACTGACAATGAGATGCCTAAGGCTACGACAGAGATCGCTTATAATCTTTTGGATTATATCGGGATCACTAAAGCAAAGGCAGATCGATTAGTCAATCAGCTTTCTGGTGGGGAGCAGCAGAGGATCGCGATCGCACGGGCTTTGGCAACGAATGTAGACATTATTCTAGCCGATGAACCGACGGGAAATTTGGATGTTGGAATGGAAGAAGAGATTGTGACGATCTTCAAAGAATTAGCTTCAATCCACAATAAATGCGTCATCGTAGTGACCCATTCCAAAGAAATCGCCCAGCAGTCGGATCAAACCTTCTATTTAAACCAAGGTGAGCTGTTGCCGTATGAGTGATTTTCTTTCAAATTTCAATGGTGACAATTATGATCGTCGCAAACAGGAAAAGGAACCGCGAAAGGAAGCTCCGAAAGAATTTAAGCCGGAACCGAAACAGAAAGAAATTTCGGAAAAGCGAAAAGAATCACCCAAACCACCGACCAAACGAAGAGCTAGAACGAAAAATGATGATGTAGAGATCGACCCTGCTTATAAAAAACAGAGAAAAAGAAAACGACGCTTTATTGCATTGGGAGTTTTGGTAGGTTGCCTGGCATTGAGCTTCCTCTATTATCAGCAGACGCACGTCAAAGTCCCAAATTTTGTCGGCAAAAATCTGACGGATATGCAAGTCTGGGCATCAGAAAATAAAATCAAGACCAAGGTCAAGCAATCCTATGATCTAGGAAAAGAGGCCAATACAATCTTAGCTCAACAGCAGAAGGCCGGATCGCGAATAAAAAAAGGCGGAGTACTCAACATAACGAACAGTCTAGGCGCGGATCCTAAAGAAAAAATACCTTTGCCAGATTTTATGACGATGAACAAGCAACAGGCGGAGCAATGGATCAAGGAGAAGAAAGCGGACAATCTTTCGCTTATCGAAGAATACAGCGATACTGTTGAGAAGGGACAACCAATTCGCTCAGAGATTGCAAATATGGAAGTAACACCAGAAAACTATCGACGAAAAGATGCTGCTAAGGTCTATTTTTCAAAAGGATCCCAAACGTATCAAAAGGATATCAAAGTCCCTGATTTTCTGCGGAAGCCTCGCAGTGAAGTCGAGACTTGGGCCAAAAACAACGAGATAGACCTAACGTACGAAGAGAAAACCTCAAATGATATCCCAACAGACAGTATTATGGAGCAAAGTATTCCAAAGGATGAAAAAATCGCGAAAAAGGATAAAATGCGTGTGACGGTTTCGCTAGGCAAGGGCTATGTTGTCCCGAATTTTGCAGATTATAACCTAGAAGATGCGGGAGCAGCTCTGGAAGGTGTGCAAGTTCAATCAAAAGGCATCTATACGGAAAATCTACCATATGGTCAGTTAGTATCGCAAAGCGAGGAAGCAGGTGAGGTTCTGAGTGCTAAAGACAATTTAACGATCAAAGTGCTGTATTCACTAGGTCAACCATATATGAAGGACCTGCGAGGAACAATGGTGGAAGGCGGACTACAAAAATACTTCCACGATGAGTTTCAGTCAAAGGGCGCCAATATCAATTATGTGATTCGCCACGTGGATTCCGATCAGCCAAAAGGCACAGTTGTTGGGATGAGTCACTTTAGTGATTATGTCCCGCTAAACCTGACTGTATCGATCGATATCAGCCTTGGAAATTTAGGCTCAGCACCAACTAGTTTTCCGAATAGCACTGGAGCCGGAGATAATAGTAAAGCCGAAAACGGTTCTAACGCCAGTAACAGTGGACAAAATGAGGGAGGACAAGATAATATCAATGAATAGTTTTTTTGATTTCCTAGTTCTCCATCAATTGTAAAAATTTAGTTTATTTGAATAATTTAAAAACCTAAAATATAAACTCATTCAAGATATTATTGAATGAGTTTATTTATGTTAGTTAATAAAATACTATTTGCAATATAACATCGATTATATTAATATTAAAATAGAAAAAATATCATTTATGATTATATCGAATTGGAGGCCTTTACAATGGAAGGAACCACAGATGAACAAGATAAGATTCGGCGGGCAACGTTGTTGATCTCGATGTTGCTTTTATTATGCAGCGTGGGAAGCTATCTGCTTTATCAGCATTTTTATCAGCCGGAACTGACCGTGACCTTTGTCAATAAGAAAATCCTGCCAAATACTAGAACTCCAAAAAAAATATCTCGTGAAGTAAAGACAGTCAAAAGTGATAAAAGTACTCCAGAAAGTAGTGCAGCTGAAGAATTGAACCGTAATCCCTTGATACAAAGTACTGTCTTAAAGGAAAATCAAGTAAAACAATCAAGTCACGCAGTTTCTGAAGTAAAGATATTTAAATTGAGTGATGAAATAGAATGATTGCTTCAAGATTCTTCGATCATTTTAAAGCCATTCATGCCAAGCCTTTTTCAGTCTAGCCACACAGTCTGGAATATCGTCCAAATCAATTTTTCCGAAGCCGAGAAATAATGTATTGGCGGGACAGTCTGCTTTTTCCTGCCAGAATTGCATAGTGGAATAGACCCGAACACCTTGTTCCAGCGCGCGATCAATCAATTGGGTCTGTTGGACGTCTTGAGCAAACGTCAGTAGAAAGTATTGACCGCTGCCGTTACTGGACAGTTTAACTTTATCCTTTACATCTGACAGTTCTGCCGTGAAGCGTTCGAGACGCTTACGAAAGGCGTGGTTTAAGCGGCGAATGTGTCGTTCATAATTTCCCGTTTCAATTAGGCGCGCAATAACATATTGATTCAGTAAGGGCACGCTGCTATTATACAGTTCAAATGTTTTAAGATAACAGTGAAGCAATGCTGGAGGTAAAATCATATACCCCATCCGAATCGATGGAGATAGTGCTTTGGAAAAGGTTCCGAGATAGATTACCCGGTCCTTATCGTCGATTGATTGAAGTGCGGGAATAGGTTTTGAATAGTAACGTAGTTCACTATCAAAATCGTCCTCAATAATAAAGGCGTTGCTTCTTTCAGCCCATTCTAACAATTTGTATCGACGATCAATTGACAGCGTCGCGCCTGTTGGAAATTGGTGAGAAGGAGTAGTATAAATTGCGCGAATAGCTGAATAATTGGGAAGCTTAGAGACCATTAAACCGTCATGATCTACGGGAATGGTCTCTATTTTAACGCCATTTGTCTGAAAAACCGCTGCCGCTTTGTCGAAACCCGGATCTTCCATTAACAGAGAATTCTGATCAAATGAAATAAGCTTACAAAGATAATCAAGCGACTGCTGCAACCCACAGGTAAGAACAATCTGGTCTTCATCACAATGAACACCGCGAATTTTTCTCAAGTAGGACAGCAAATTCTTTCTCAAGTATTGTTCTCCCTGCTTGTCTTGGTAGGAGGAAAGCTTGGATTCATTAGACAAAATATCCATGCATTCAATGGTATATTTCCTCCAAAGCTTTTTGGGGAAAAGACTGCTAGTTTGACTGCTATTTGTCAGGTCATATACGATATCAAAGGACGACTCAGGTTCATCAGGAACCTCTTTTGGTTTTTGCTTGATCGCTTTTTTATGAATCTTCAGTTCAGGAACCTTCTTGACTCGCAAACCTATCCGTTTGGCTGAATTGACATAACCCTCAGCAATTAGCTGGCTATATGCGGTATTCACGGTATTTCGACTCACACCTAATATTTCCGAAAGGGCTCTACTGCTTACCAGAACATCATCTTCTTTCAACCTGCCGCTTAATATCTCGGTCTTTATCTGGTTATATATTTGTTCATATAAAGGCTCATCGCTTTCTCGATTTAGATAAATCACGGCACAAGCTCCCTTCTTCTGGTACTATAATTATTTCGTTTTCTGGTTCTTTTGGTAGTTCCAGAATTAGTATACCATAGTTATCAAAGTCGCTTAGAGGATGATGGAGGTCTAGAAAATGAACAAATCAAATCAACGGACTAATGATACAAAAGACGTTTTAATCGAATTCGTAGCAATTGCTTTCTTAGCAACTGGAGGGATTTTTGTAAAGTTTAGCAGCTTACCACCAATCAATACTGGCTTTTATCGTGTTCTGCTTGCTTTTCCATTTTTGTTTCCTTTGGCCTATAAACACCTATACCAACTGACAAAAAAAGATATAACGATTCTTTGTTTGGCTGGCATTTTTCTGGCAGGTGACATCGCGCTCTGGAATCTTTCATTTAGTTATACTAGCGTTGCTAATGCGAATCTGCTGACCAACTTAACACCATTTACCGTCATTCCTATCTCTTACTTTCTATTTAAGGAAAAGATTTCGCCGTCCTTTTTAGTTGGAGCAGGGATAACTGTGATTGGAGTATTTATCCTTTTAGGAGGCAAGAATAATCCTAGTCCAAGTAATTATTTTGGCGATTTATTGGCCTTTTGCGCCTCAATCTTTTATGCTGGCTTTTTGCTGATTACTTATCGTTTGCGTGATCGTTATCAAAGCAGTGTGATCATGTTTGTTAGCGGATTCGGTAGTTTGTTGGCTCTGGGAGCAACTGCTGCCGTGATTGAAGGGTTTCAAGCACCGAAAGAATGGATGGATTTATTCCCTTTATTAGGGTTAGCCATTTGTTTACAGGTGATCGGCCATAATTTGTTGGCTCATTGTCAAGGAAAGATAAATGTCAATTTGTCGACGATCGTGTGCCTTTGCCAACCAGTTGTTGCCTCTATATATGCTTTTCTGATCTTTTCTGAAAATCTGTCTTTAAAGGAGGTCGCTGGAATATTTATTGTCATGATGGGTGTCTATTCGGTCAAGTCGCAATACCAAAAGAAAACTAAGAAGTTAGCAAAAGAACCATCATAAATCGCTCATTAACAGAGCAGATTTGATATCCAGCATTTTTTTATGGAAAGCACAATGAAAGAAAACACTGACATTGGAGAGTTTCTCCCTTACAAAAATGAAATCCCCTCACTTAAAAAATTGGTGAGGGGATTTTATTAGTATAAAGTAAAGGGGTTCTAGTAATAACCTATCGAAATGAAAGTGAAATGAAAAAAATACCTTCTGTAAAGTTCAAACGACATCTTTATTAAAGTGATTTTGAAAGGCTGTTAACGTAAATTAGAAAAGGCACCGAATTTCGTCATTAGTTCGTCGAATCCAGGTACAGTTTTTTCACGGTTCCAGTCTCTCTGCAATTCGCAGGCTAGTTGGGCGATAGAAGTTAATTGCGCTCCGGCTTGTTCTACATGGCGCAAGGCAGTTTCGTGAGCAATCGTTGAAGTTCCGCCAACAGCATCCACGATGGGGTATACTTCATAGCTTTCTTTTAGCGCATCTAGAGTTGGGAACGTCAAACAAGCTTCTGTCCATAAAGCCAAAATCAAGATTTTTTTACGTCCGGTCGCTTTGATTGCTTCATTGTATTCTTTATCTTCCCATGCATTGATAGAACTGCGGTCATAAGAGGGTGCATCTTCGCCAACCACTTTTTTCAAGACAGGGATCGTATCAGTATTCCAACCTTTTTCAACGTTTACAGTTGAAAGAACGATCGGGATATGATAAAGTTTCGCCAGTTCAATAACGATTTCCGTATTTCGGATCAATTCTGACCGAGTCATTGAATTGATCGAGTTGATCTGAGTCGGTTGATAATCGATCACAGTCAATACAGTATTTTCAGGTGAGAGTAATCCGTCTGCGCTTCTTTTCGCATATCCACTCCCTATTTTTGATACTGTTATTGAAACGCGGACTGGAAAAAACACTAAGATTTCGTTTTATGTGGCTTCTGCCAGCTCCTTTAAGAAGAGCTTTCCGGCATTGGAAAAAACCTGCTTCTTTTTCCAAATGATGCTGATAGTTGACGTAAGGACTGGCTTCAATGGAATAAAGGCTAAACCGCTATCCTTGGTATTAATGATGCCCTCGATACAAAAAGCCACGGTTGAACCTTCTTTGACTAATAATGAGGCATTGTAAAGCAGATTGTAGCTGCCAGCAATTTTGAAATTATTCAAATTACCACCCAGCCATTCAGATATCTGATTATTGACTAACGTTTGGCTAGAAATCAATAAAGGATAGGCAACCAAATCACTAGCAATAACCGATTTATTTTTTGCTAGTTCATGTTTTTCATTAACCAAAATCCCCCAACGATCTGAGACTGGTAGGGGAAGATATTCATATTTTTGCTTTTCAACAGGATTAATCACCAAGCCAAAATCCAGTAATCCTTTATCAATTTTTGCCTTTACATCATCGGCATTTCCACTATACATGTGGACGTTGATATCAGGATGGTTGCTCATCAAATCGTTCAGGATCGTTGATAAAAATTGAAAGGCTTGAGTTTCGCCGCTACCAATCATGATATCTCCGCCAATGACTTCATTTTTTTGCAGATTAGAGGTCGTTGTATCCACTAATGATAAAATTTCTTTGCCGCGATTTTGCAGATAAACGCCATCTTCAGTCAGCGAAATTTCGCGATTTCCTCGGATAAACAGCTGTACACCTAATTCATCTTCCAGATCTTTTAATTGCTTTGACAAGGTTGGTTGAGAAAGATGCAGAACTTCAGCGGCTTTACTGATGGTCTTTTCTCTAGCAACAGTCAAAAAGTAGTTCAACACTCGTAATTCCATCCTTCTCCTCCTATAACTGAAAACGATAGTTGTATATTCGATATAAGTATTATTCATTGCTAGTATAGCGAAGTATACTAAAGTCAGCAACCAAAGGAGGTAGACAGGATGATCAAACATGAACTTCTAAAGAAAATTCAAGGGATCGAGATTTTACCTAATTCTTACATTTATGATGAGATCCATGAATTGAAAGCAAACAATGAACAACTGACGATGGAAATGAATGCAAGTTATCATACCGATGAAGAAATGCGGATCTACTTAGAAAAAATCACAGGTAGAAGGATTGATCCATCGGTAACAGTTTCTCAACCATTTTATACGGATTTTGGCAAACATATCTCGTTCGGCAAAGATATTTTTATCAATCAGAATGTCACGTTTGTTGATTTGGGAGGAATAGTGATTGAGGATCATGTCCTGATTGGTCCGATGTGTCGTATCATTTCTGTGAATCATTTAGTCAATCCGGAAAAACGTCGCGGTTTATCCGTTGCTTCGGTCAAAATTGAGGAAAATTCGTGGTTAGGGGCGAATGTCACGATTCTTCCAGGTGTTACAGTCGGAAAGAATTCAATCGTTGCGGCCGACTCCACAGTCACTAAGGACGTACCTCCAAATGTGATCGTTGCCGGATCTCCTGCTAGGATCATTAAAGAAATTTAGGAGGAATCAGAATGATAGATGTATCACAAAAAGTAGTAGTGATTATGAGAGCTTCTTGAGGGAATGATGAAGCGATCGCCAAATTATTTAACCAGCAAAGGAGCAAAGTTAATTTTGGTGGCTCACCGAGAAGAGCGAATCAAAGCTTTATCAGAGGATTTGGAAGAAAAAGTTGTTTATCAAAAAGCTAATGTAACAGACCGTCAGCAAGTGAAGGGAGTAATTGACTTAGCGATCGAGAAATTTGGTTGAATCGATGTCATGTATAACAATGCCGGCATCAGGTTACAGGGGAATCTCTCAAAATTGGAATATGACAGCTGGTAGATATCAATATCATGGATGTCCTCAATGCTATCGGCGCGATATTGCCAATTATGCAAAAACAAAAAGCTGGTTTGATTATTTCAACGACTTCTGTAGTAGGCCATGTCGCTTATTCCGATTCAGCAGTTTATAACGGTACAAAAGATGCAATGCTTGAAATCATGGAAGGTTTGCGGTAAGAAGAGCAAAACAACGGCATTCGTTCAACTATCATTTCTTCAGGAATGCTTGCTTCTGAATAATTTGCACAGTGGGCGACAAATCGACAGAAGCTGCTTTGCAAGAAACTGCTGGTAAAGCTGGTTTTATTTTGTCATCGGAAGATGGTGCGTAAGCAGTGTCGTATGTCCAGCAGCCAGAACACGTCACGATCAGTAAAGCAGGCTACATAATAGTAGATTTTCCATCAATAGGGAGTTGATGTGGATGAAAAAAGTGCGAATTTTTATATTGGCAGGAGTAATTATTCTCTTAGTTAAGCTTGCCTGAAGTCTAGAAAAAGCAACGATCTTTTCCAGATCGTTGCTTTTTTAGCATAGAATACTTTGTTTAGTAGCTGGGTCAACAATGTCTTCCAGTTGAAACTTCTCATTTTCATAGTTTAAGATAAAGATCGCACAGTTAGGATAAGCACGAATCAAGTCATCCTTGTTTTCTTGTTGAAGTGATTGCAGAAAGCTGATACAGGCGCCATTGTGAGAGACAGCTAGGACCTGAAAATGATCTTCCTTTGACATGATTTGGTGCAGGGCAGATACAACCCGCTCTTGAACGGCTGATAAGGACTCACCACCGAATTGCTGATAGAAAGCTTCAAAATATTCAGGCCCCTGCGGCTGTAGAAATTGCGGTTCTCCTTCATATACGCCATGATGCATTTCTTTTAGCTCCTTAAGGCGTTTATAATCGCTTCTTTCTGTTATGATCTCTAACGTATCACAGGCGCGTTCCTGCGTAGAAGAGTAGAGATGGTCAAACTCAATCTTGTTTTCTTGAAAATAGCTTCGAGCCTGTTGCGCCTGCTGGATGCCTTTCTCAGTCAATGGCGAGTCACAAGCGCCTTGGACCTTATTCAATTGATTGAACAGAGTTTGTCCGTGACGCATCAAGTATAATTTCTTTTTCATATTGATCCTCCGATTAGTATACTTATTAAAGTTTACCAAATCAGTCGAAAAAAAACCTGTAAATTTCGTTTTAAAATGAAAGTTGTTGTCAGAACCGACTATAGGGAGAGTAGCCTTGCGCCTTAATTTCTTTATACAGAATTATGCAATACCACATATCAAAGATCAAACTCGTAGCGATCATTACTCCCATAAAATACCAAGCTCCTGGATGAGTCACAATTTTACATGATAAGGACAAATAGGAAGAAATGAAAGGAGACATGATATCTAAACGAACTTTTTCAAAAGTGGCCAACGCCATTTTAATTAAATGATTTTCTTATTTTTTCAATTCCGGAAGGTGAAAAAAATAATTGATATCGTGTTTCGATGTTGATGTTAATCAACTCAAGATTGTTCAATTGTGAATCAGGTTTTTTAGTGGACATAATAAAATTACAATATTGACAACGTTTTCACAGATGTATTAAAGTTTAGTTGTAAATTTAGAAGGGGGAGCTCGACAACCATATTAAAAAAATGATTAGTATCGCCCAGCTAATCTTAGAAGATTCATTACACTTAAAGTTAAAACGAAGATATGGATTGATAAGGAGGATTAATAATGCAAAAGTTAGTGGTAGTTTTCGAAAATAGTGAAGGAAAAAGACATCGCTGGATCTTTAAGGATCCAGATCCAAATAAATCAGCAGAAGAGATTAGAGCGACGTTAGAAAAACTAACTGCTTTGAATTTATTCGAAAAGGCTGGCGTTCGTTTATACCAAAAAGTCGTCAGCGCGAAAATTATAGAAACGACAGAAAAAACACTTTTTGCTATTAATGAAGAGAAAACAGCAGTCGTGGAGGCATCTGTCCAAAATCACAAGTCCAATCTGCAAACAGCTGAAGAAAAAGGGTTTACAATCCAAATTGCAGAAGAACCCGAAGACGGAATCAAGCAAATGGAAGTCGTTCTGCCAACAGGACGAGATATAAATTCTGTATCTGATGAAGAGTTGAAGGAAATGGTTGCCGAAGTATTACCAGATGATGCTGTTTTAGAAGATTTGTACTACGAAGAGGTGTCAGATTCATCCGAAATTCAGCAGTTCAAAGAATCGGTCACAGATTCAAAGGAATCAAAGACGACACAAAAGAAAAAAATCAACAAGACCAAACGAAAACTCTTAGAACGTTTTAAGCAGCACAAAAAGCATTAGCAGGCGTTCGATTATTGGTAAATTCAACATTGGTATTCGATCAAGCAAAAATATCATTATACTATGAATAGCAAATAAACGAGTCGGAATCCATGCTTCTCGTCTATTTGTGCTTTTTTAATACTTTTAAACCCTCCACTATCACACCAACCCTGTGTGCCTTTGCTAAGATAAAGGCTGACGAAAGGGGAGGATTTCATGAATTCAATGACTGAAGAGATTTATTTAGCAGATGTAACTAGTAAGCTGACTAGAAAAATTGCTGAAGTTGAGGACATCTTAACCACCAATGAAGAAAATTACAAGGAGCTTAAACACTATACGATTGATTACAAAAATGAATTGGACAAATATGAAGTTTATAATCATCAGCAAAACTTGAAATTTATAGACAGCCGTAGTGTACTGGAGGCGAATACGCTAAAAAAATTGAACTATCAAAAGAATACACCGTATTTTAGCAAAATCGTTTTTCAATTTTCTGAAGAAGACGAACCAGAAAGCTTTTACATTGGTCGATACGGTTTCGCGGACCATTTCGGGGAGCAATTAATCTATGATTGGCGAGCTCCGATATCATCACTTTATTATGATTTTTCTCTTGGTGACGCTTTTTATGAATCACATAATCGACAATTTCATGGTGAACTACAACTGAAAAGGCAATTTGAAATCGAGAATGGAATAATCAACTTCGTGGTGGATACAAATGACGCAATCAATGATGATCTATTGGTGCGAGAGTTAGGCAAAAGTACTTCTAATGAAATGAAGACGATTATCCACACGATTCAAAAGGAGCAGAATGCAGCGATTAGAGATACAAAAACCAAAAATCTAGTGATTCAAGGCGTTGCTGGCTCGGGTAAAACCTCGATAGCACTGCATCGCATGGCATATCTGTTGTACCAGAAAAAGGAGGAGCTATCTGCTTCAGATATTTTGATTGTTTCACCGAACCAGGTCTTTGCTGATTATATCTCAACGGTTTTACCAGAATTAGGAGAAGATGAGCTGCCACAAGTAGATATCGTGAAGCTGGGTTTGCTGTTTATTGAGGAAAAATATCAGGTGACTGATCGTCACGGCGATTTGACTGAGGCGTTAGAAAATCCAGCATCTAAACAAGCGGCAACCTTCAATTACAAACAGTCAAAAGAATTTTTCGATTTGCTCAAAAATCATTTTGAACAATTGAAGACCAAATTATCCGCAACAGAAATTTTGATTGATGATCAGCTGATCACGTCAGCAGAAATTAAGCGCTTGGTTGACCAACAGCCAGATAAAAGTTTATTTGAAATCATTCAAGCTATTTCCAACCTGCTAAGTAAACGAGTAATTGATGTTCGGCGTGAAAAATTCTCAAAACAGCTAAAGCAGCGATTTAAGAAAATAGTCAACATAACAGGCAGTTTAGCGGATTACTATTCCTTTCTTGCTGATAATAAAATAGAGTATACGAATATTCGAAACACCATTAATTATTCCGATCTATTCCCCTATTTATTTTTCAAATCAATGATCGAAGGAATCAAGCCCAACAAAAAGATCCAGCATTTAGTGATTGATGAGATGCAGGACTATTCGCTGCTGCAGTTTTCAGTGATCGAGCGGTTGTTTCCATGTCAAAAAACAATTTGCGGAGATATTCATCAATCGTTGCTTTCGGTTGATTCGAATTTTCTAACGGAAATTCTGACTGAACTGCCAAATTCGCGATTACTGAAATTTCACACCAGCTATCGCTCAAGTTTTGAAATTATGGATTTTGCGAAACGTTTCATCAATGAAGAGGAAATTCAACCGGTAGAGCGTCATGGCAAAGAAGTTGACATTCGAAAATACAGTAAAGAGCAGCTTGAGCAAAAATTGACAGATTTTAAAGAAAGTGAACATAAATCCTGTGGTATAATTTGTCAGAATTGGCAAGAGGCGGCAAAGATCACAGCAGATTTTCCTGATGAAAAAATGATTCGTTTTGGAAAAGACACAAAAAAGATTGCGGAAGGCGTTATTCTGACAACTACGCAGTTTGCCAAAGGATTGGAGTTTGATCAGGTAATTTTACCTGATATCCGATCTAGCCAGCTGACTCAAAAGAGCACACTGATCTACACCAGTTGTTCCAGAGCATTGCATGAGCTGACACTCTTAATTCGTGATTGAAAGGAAAATTGATGAAAACATACAGCACCTCCGAAGTCGCAAAAACAGTCGGGCTGCATCCCAATACAATTCGTCGTTATGAGGAATGGGAGTTGATCCCTATTCCTCCTCGAGCGGAAAATGGGTACCGTGTCTTTACTGACTATCATATCGAGACTATCAAAATTGCGCAGATTGCTTTTCAAATCGAAGTACTGCAATCTGGCTTGCGCATCACCATGGTAGATATGGTGAAGGCCTTGGCACGCTATGATTTTACTGAAGCTCAGGCACTGCTTGACCATTATCTCAACCTAGTGGATCAGGAAATTTCTGATGCCAATGATGTGATTCATGTGGTTGAAGAGATTCTAGATGGTAAAACGGAAGAAGCAGGTACCTGCTTAACAAGAAGTGAGGCGGCGGAAAGCTTAGGTGTGACTTCTGAAGCTCTTAGAAATTGGGAGCGAAATGGTTTGCTAACGATCAAAAGAAGTAAAAATAACTATCGTGTCTATGATGAAGAAGATATCAAGCGTCTGAAAATTATTCGTACATTGCGTTCAGCGAAATATTCGTTGGCAGCGATTTTGCGAATGCTGAATGCGATTGATCAAGAGAAACAAGATATCAAACCATTACTGAATCCAACTGATCCAGATGACAGCATTCTCACCGCCTGTGACAATCTGATTGTTTCCCTGGAAAAAGCCAAAAACAATGCTTCTGAACTAAAACAAAAAATCACTATAATACAGAGCCGTTTTTTTAATAACAAAAAGTAAAAAAGCGTTTGCATTTTTTTATTCCATGGTGCTATACTTTTTTTAGAAATAGAATCAAATGGATAGTGATTGCAACTAGCAAGCTAAACCTGTTGATAAATTGAGCGTGAGGAACGCTTTATTTGTTGACAGGTTTTTGATGTTTTTGGGATGGAATCACGCCAAAAAAATAGAAAAGAGGAACTACAAATGACATTTCCAAAGGATTTTTTATGGGGTGGAGCGACTGCTGCTAATCAATGTGAAGGGGCTTGGGACGTAGGAGGAAAAGGTGAAAGCATCCCGGATCATATGAGAGCAGGCGGATTACATAAGCCGCGGGTGATGACACCAACGATTGAGCCAGATGGCTACTATCCAAATCATGATGGCATCGATTTTTACCACCGTTATCAAGAAGATATTGCGCTGTTTGCGGAGATGGGCTTCAAAGTTTTTCGTCTAAGTATTGCTTGGACACGAATATTTCCAAAAGGCGATGAAGCAGAACCAAATGAAGAAGGGTTGGCTTTTTATGACAAAGTCTTTGATGAATGCAAAAAGTATGGCATCGAACCGTTAGTTACCATCAGCCATTTTGAATTACCATATGCCTTAGCCGATAATTATGGTGGTTTTGCCAATCGTAAAACGATCGATTTCTTCGTCAATTATGCGACGACCTTGTTTGAATGCTATAAAGATAAAGTCAAATACTGGCTGACCTTCAATGAGATTAACTTTGGTACCTTACCATTAGGTGGCAGAAATTTACTTGGAATCTTAGATGCAGAAGACAATGAAGAACGCCGTTTTCAAGCACTGCATCATATGTTTGTGGCTAGTGCGAAGGCGGTGAAAATCGGTCATGAGATCAATCCTGATTTCCAGATTGGTTGTATGCTGGCATATATGACGATGTATCCGCTGACCTGTAAACCAGAAGACGCACTGGCGAGTCAAGAGCTAGTCAAAAAATTGAACTGTTTTTGCGGAGATGTTCAGGTGAAAGGAAAATATCCATACTATATGAAGAGCTACTTCGCGAAGCACGACATCGATGTGAAGTTTGAAGCAGGTGACGAAGAAATCCTGAAAGAAGGAACGGTTGACTATTATACCTTTTCCTATTATATGACTAGTTGCGTGACTGCGAATATCGAAGAAAGCGATGACCGTGTTGGTGGAAACCTCTTTGGCGGTGTAAAAAATAATTATCTAGAAACTAGCGAATGGGGATGGCAGATTGATCCGGTCGGTTTGCGCTTCACCTTAAACGAACTGTATGATCGCTATGAGATTCCTTTGATGATTGTTGAAAATGGATTAGGTGCGGTTGATAAAGTCGAAGCAGATGGTTCGATTCGTGATGAATACCGCATCGACTATGTTCGTCGCCACATTGAAGAAATGGGCAAAGCCGTTGAAGACGGTGTGGACTTGATTGGCTATACACCGTGGGGCTGTATTGATTTAGTTTCTGGTGGAACTGGTGAAATGTCGAAACGTTATGGCTTTATCTATGTCGATAAGGACGATGAGGGCAATGGAACGTTTGACCGCAGCCGGAAAGACAGCTTCTACTGGTATAAGAAAGTCATTGCGACAAATGGTGAAGATTTAGCATCTGAATAAACCATGCAAGTCAAACGAGCTTTTTACTATCTAAACTGATAGCAAAAGGCTCGTTTGCTTTACTTTCGTTAAGTACTTTTCGAAAAAAATTTACACATTCATCGCCGCTTCATAGGCTTCCCAAATGGCATCCATCACATTCGTCGGTTTCTTGGCATCCCCAATCAAATGAACATTGTCGGCTTGGATAGCTTGATATAGATTATCGTCAGGTGTATAGCCGATAGAAACGATAATGTCGTCAGCTGGAATTTCATGTGCTTTTGGCATTCCTTGCACACCAAGAGCGAACATATGCTGTGCACGGTTTGCGACATTTGGATAATTTTTGACAGTTTCTGTTACATAAGCCGTACCGTCAGCATATTTATCAACGACAGAGTTTTTCAGAACTGTCACTTGATAGTAATCCAACAATTCCATCATCATATTGTAATTGGCAGCCGAAAGTCCAAAGGCATTCAAGATTGTTTCGCTAGCTTCAACGATTGTGACCTGTTTGCCTTTTTTCGCCAGATCATACGCAATTTCACAACCAGTCAACCCACCACCGACTATCACCACATTTTCCCCAACAATTTCTTTATGACGCAGGGCATCAATGGCATAAGTCACATGCTCACTGTCAAAGCCCAGTGTATCCAAGCGCCGTTCAATGGCACCTGTGGCGACAAAAATTTCATCATAATCTTTGGTTTGGTCGGCAGTAATTTCCGTATTGAGTTGAACCCCGACCATTAAATCATCCATTTGTTTCTTATACCAATCCAACAAGTGACGATCATCCTCTTTGAAATCAGGAGTTGCCGCCGCAACAAAGACACCGCCCAATTGATCCGTTTTCTCATATAAATCAACTGCATGTCCGCGAATTGCCGCCACACGAGCAGCTTCCATTCCGCCGATTCCGCCGCCAACGACTAAGACTTTTTTCTTCGTTTCCGCAGGAGTCAAGGCATAACTCTTCTCGCGACCACAGGCTGGATTCACTGCACAGGAAATGTCCTTGAATTGGAAAATCCGACCTAAACAACCTTGGTGACAGTAAATACATGGTCGTACGTCATCCAAACGGCCTTCAGAAAATTTCTTTGGCGCTTCCGGATCAGCCAATAGAGGACGCCCCATTCCCATGATATCCAGTTTTCCTTCAGCGATTACTTGATCCGCTAATGCCGGATCGTCAAATCGGCCGGCACAAGCAACTGGAATTGAAACGACCTCTTTGACCTTCATAACATCTTCCAAGTTGCAGGCTTTTGGCATGTACATTGGAGGATGCGCCCAGAACCAAGAATCGTAGCTCCCGTTGTCGCAGTTCAGCATGTCGTAGCCGAACTCTTCTAATTTTTTAGCTACGATAAAGGATTCTTCGTAATCACGGCCTTTTTCTTCAAAGGCTTCACCTGGAATTGCACCACGGTTAAAGTCCTTCACATAGCTTTTCACACTGTAACGCATCGACACAGGGAAATCTTGCCCGCAGGCTTCCTTGATCGCTTCGACGATTTCTTTGATAATTCGCAGGCGATTTTCTAGTGACCCGCCATATTCGTCGGTTCGGCGATTAAAGAAGGAGATCGCAAATTGATCTAGTAAATACCCTTCATGGACCGCATGAATTTCAACACCATCACCACCAGCATCTTGGACTAACTTCGCACCTTTGGCAAAATTTTCAATGTAGGTTTTTATCTCTTCTTTTGACATACCACGATCGGTTTTGGTCGGGTCCCAGACATTTTGAATCGGTGCAGGAGCAGGGCAGATGCCGACTAATCCGTGATTCGCACGTCCAGTCAAAGCAGTCAATTGTACGAATACTTTTCCGCCAGCTTCATGAACCCCATCCATCAAATACTTCATATCTTTGACATAGCCTTCGGGATTACTCAAGATACAAAAGCCCATATTGTCCACCACCGGCATCAAGCCAGTAATGATCAATCCAGTGCCGCCTTTGGCTCTTTCGATGTAGTAATCCGCACCTTCTTTGGTATAAGCGATCGTTTCCATACTCAGCAAGCGTGGGGAGAAGACACCCATCGGCATCATAGCGATCCGATTGGGGATTTCAACCGAACCAATCTGTAAAGGGGAGAACAAACTTTCAAATTTTGACATCATACAACAATTCCTCCTTTTCTTTTTTGTAGCTATATTTTTAAGCCGCAAACTATTCACGACTTGCATTCTGATACGAATAAAGAATATAGGGAGACTTCATTTAATTTGAGTTGTGAAAAAATATTCAAATAGTATAATTTAAGTATAGAATATCTGATGAAGATCACTATGATTTTAGCGCCCGAGGAATATAACGATTACGCGAGGGGAGCGGAAAAGTCGATGACACAAAGAGGTATCCATTGTTCTCAATTTTCCAAATCGCAGGATTATTCGAAAAGTTTGTCTCAGCTAAACTTTCAATACACGATCAACAGTCCCAAAGAAACCCTGTCCGTCTCCAGAATCTATCAATTGGATCACATTGTATTGACCCACAGTATCGTTGATCGGTCACAGGGAATTTTCACTCGTTGTTGTGAGGATCATAAAGGGTATTTAGGATTGCGTTTTATTAAAAATGGTTTTGAACGACATACGGATGGTAAAGAAACCAGCATTTTGAAGGATTATTCTATAGGAATCTTTGATCTGCGGGCTACGAGTCACTATCAACGAGAGAGAATAACAGAAGGAATTAATTTATTTCTTCAGCAGGATTTTCAGACCGAAAAACTGCTTGCCTCCTCGATGACTAGCCGAGTTCTTGCGGCTGAAAGTGGAATGGGGCGGGTCTTGCTGGAGATGATTTTTCAGATAGCCGAACAATTTCCATTATGTTCAGAAGAAGAAAATCGAGACTTGCTGAAACATTTCATGCAGCTTTTCTGTGTTTGGTTATCCGAAACAGAGCCATTTTTAGACAGCAAGAATTACAACGATCTCCTGATCATCGCGACAGAATTTATACGTAAGAATCTCCAGGATTCTAATCTGACGATCAAACAAACCGCCGTTCATTGCCAAACATCGATTCGAACACTGCAAAAAGTCTTTCAAGTAGCCGATTTATCCTTTAGTCATTATTTGAACGATCTGCGCTTGACGTCTGCCGCAATCTGTTTGTATCAGACGAAAATCCCGATTACTGCTATCGCTTTCCAATGCGGCTTCAATAATTCTGCTTATTTTGCAAAACGATTTAAAGAAAAATATCACTTATCTCCAATGAATTATCGAAAAAAAGTCCAGACGATGCTGAAGCGTGGCGAAGAAGCAGAAAGTGGCTGCCCATTACTGGTTAAATATTTGAATTAAGTGAAAAGGAGTATCGCACATGATAATCATGGCGCAATACTCTTTTTTAATAATTCACTTCGCTCGTTTGATGAAGCAATATTCACTGTAAGGGACATTTTGGCTTTGGTGAACTTCAGCCAATTCAAAACCGAAATGCTCGTAGATCGGAATATTCGCTTCAGTCATGGTCTCCAATACGACATCCATCTTCTTCTTCTGACATTCTTCCAAGATTGGAGCAATCAATTTACGCATGACACCCGTTCCTTTTGCTTCTTTAGCCACAGCAATTTGAGCGATATAATAGCTGTTTTTTGAGTACTTTTTATGCCAGGGAATTGAATGATGGATCTCTGCTACCTGTTTGTTTTTCTCTAATAACCGTTTGCGATCGTCCTTCGGGAGTGCCTTCAAGATTTTTCTAGATGGAAAAGAAGAGACAAACTGGCGAAATAAGGTGAATTCTTTTGATGGAATGCTGCTGACGATTCCAGTGATTGGCTCACCATATAATCGAACCTCTCCATAGTTTAAAAATAGCGCGATTTCAAACTCAATAAACTTTTTCAGGAGATCTTCGGCATCACTCATGTGTTCGGTCAAAAAATTAAAATGCTCTAGACCTGAAAATCGTTCATATATAAAGTCTACAATCTTAGGTAAATCTTCAATCGTTGCGCTTCTCATAAAAAATCCTCCTTTAACTAGTCCTTGTTCATTTAGTATAGATAACTTACACTGGAGTTAATGGATAATTCTACTATAGTGGAACTCGATAAGGAGTGAAAAAGTGATGGATGGAGAAACATTTCGACAATTGCGTAAGGATCGTGGATTGAGTTTACAAGCTGTCGCGGACGAGATCAATAGTCTGTCCTTTATCAGCAAGTTTGAAAAAGGCGATTCGAATATTAGTTTCTATCGCTTGGAGCATCTGCTTGAGCGGATCAATGTCTCAATGGAAGAATTTCTTTATTTGCGTGTTCAGAACCCAGGAGCTAATCTTTATTACTATCTTTCCGATCGACCATTTTTCATGACTGGAAAATTTACCTTCAATTTAAATCAGATTTTTAAATGCAATGATGAAGTGAATGAATCGCGTGATTTTCAAGATGCAATCAAGCAGATGGCTGAGTTGAGTGAAGAGATCAAAGGAGAGACACGGAGTGCAAAATTTCTAAGGTTATTATGCCATTTATTGAGTATGAGCTATCAACTTAATAATGACCGCGATCAAGGAAAGCAAATAAGTATTGATCATTTTTTTGCTGACCTTCAGCGGAGGTCTGAGCCTGTTGTAAAGTATCTGTATAATGTTGAAAATTGGGGTGTTTTTGAAGTCCTGCTCTTTCGCTTTTTCCAGTTCAGTTTTCCAGTTGAGACTGTGCATCAACTTTTAGGTACAGCAGTTTCGCGAACAGAAAAAGAAGCGGGTGTTCAGTTGATGCAGCGAATGAAATTTGAACTGCTGTTTGGCACCTGTGCGACTTTTATCAATTTTCGCAAACTGACTTGGGCGAAAGAAGTGTTGGAAGAAACGGAGAAGCTGCTTCGTGATCAAGGGGATTTACTAAATAGTACGAAATTGCTGTTTTATCAAGGCTGGCTAAAAATCAGCTCAGGTTCAATAGTAGCAGGAAAACAAAACTGTGAGCAGTCGATCTCGATCTTCCGCATTTTGAAACAGCCATCCATGCAGCGAATGTACGAAGAAATGTTTCAAGGAATTATGGTCAATCAAGAGAATCATGATGATTCTTTTAT
>NZ_JCAFYN010000021.1:0-64275 GCF_059374735.1 Enterococcus sp. GPZ-007
AATCGTTCACCTAAACGGATGGTAATCGCCAAGGAGATTCCGGATTCAGCAACGATCTTGAGAGGAGTGATTATTTTGGCAGACTTGGTTTTATTTAATAGTGAGCAGCTATTTCCAAAAAAAATAACAATTCAGCGCTTGGTAGATGTTGATTTAGAGATTGCAGCGCAGGTGATCCGAGAAAGCTTTGCGACTGTCGCCGATGATTTTGATTTAACGATCGATAAATGTCCAACTAATGGCGCCTTTACGCAAGCCAAATATTTAAAAATTGATTTGGAAAAGGGCAATCAACTTTTTGGTCTTTATTTAGGGAAGAAAATGATCGGCTTTTTTGAGTTAGTTTACAGCGAGGGGAACCAAGCGACATTGGAAAAGGTCGCCATTATCCCGCCGGAACGTGGCAAAAAATATGGCGAATTCATATTGGATAAGGTTCGGGAAATTGCCAAAAACGACCACATGGAACGAATTGATATCGGTATTATCAAAGAGAATATCCGCTTAAAGGAATGGTATCAAAGGAACGGCTATCAAATTGTTCGTTCCCAAAATTTTGCACATCTGCCTTTTGAGGTATTGTATATGCAGCTAAACTTAAATAACGAGGTGTCTAGTGGATAAATTAGAAGTGAAAACTAAAATAAAGCAGGTGTATCCTGATTTGACGATCAACTCATTGGAATTTCTAGGAGCAGGGTTTGATAGTGAAGCATTCTTACTCAATCAAACCTATGTTTTTAAATTTCCTCGTCATACAAGAGCAGCTAGAAATCTTTATAAAGAAGCGCTCATTTTAAAAGAAATTAAAGATCAGTTACCGCTTAAGGTTCCAGAAGTTTGCTTTATCGGAAAATCAAGTAAACCTAATCAATTAGAATTTGTCGGACATGAAAAAATCGCGGGCGTTCCTTTGGATGCTGAAATTTTAGCGACCTTATCCGAAGAACGTAAAGATGAATTGGCTCATGAACTGGCTGACTTTTTTAAAGCATTGCACAGTATTAACTTAGCGACCACTATCGACGATCTTCAGGTGAATAAAAAAGCTAAGGCGGCCCACGAATATGACGTAATTAAACAGGCGGCGTATCCTCTTTTGAAGGAAGCAGTCCAACAGGAAATTGATGATGTTTATCAAAGAATATTACGCCATGACTTTCACTATAAAAAATGTTTGATCCACAATGACTTTGGTGCCAGCAATGTCTATTATGACCAAGAGACGAATCGCATTTGCGGATTGATCGACTTTGGGGATATTGCGATTTATGATCGTGACATGGAATTCATTTGCCTTTTATTCGATTACGAGGAAGGCTTTGATCAGGACTTCGTTAAAAAAATGATGGAGTATTATGGAATTGATGCTGTAGAGCTACAAAACAAGTTAGACTTCGTTGATTTTTATAATCAGCTTGAAAATGTATATTTGGGCAAGGAATTTGGCATGGAGGATTTGTTTGAAGAAGGCATTGCTGAGATTCAGAATGGTTTGAAAGGCTTCAAAGAGAATATCCTTCTTGAAGACAAGACGATCTATTATATTTGATTCGTTCTTTTCATGCTCTCCGAAAAATTAAGTATCGTTTTGTCATTAAATAAAAAACTAGAGTGTACGTATTAAGTATAATAGGTTGCTAAACTTTTTTGATCAAAGAAAAAGTTCAGCAGCCTATTTTTGTTCACTTATTGTAGAAGTTCGAATTGTACCTGCTGTAGCTCGAATAATTGCTGCTATTTGGATTCTATTAAGTAATCATTTTTTATTATGAAGAAATTGGTTCTCAACTTCAGATTTTACATTAACCTCATAATTGTTGTCATCTTCAACACGAACACGATTAGTTTGACGAATTTTGCTAGTTTAAATGATTGCAACCAAGCAGAACAATGCTAAATTTAGCAGATGGTATGGAAATACTTCGAATGGTTCGAAAAACTCCAGTAGTTAATAAAAAGATGATACGCAATTTAGGTATCAGAATTTTTTTATTTTTCATTGATCTAGTTCAAAAAGAAAATAGTCAAATTTTTTTTCGCTAAGCTCCTTTTTGGGAGCGCAATTTGTTCATTTGTGAAACCGCCCATTAATAAAATAGGGCCTTTGACAATAGGTATTTGGGAAATTATAGTTAAAGGGTATTAAAACTGATAGACGAAGATCACCTTCAAAACCTCATTGATAAGACTTGAACTATATCCGCATAAGAATCTTTTTAAGGATTAATAATCAGGTGGCAAAATTGACTCTCTAGTTTTTTCTAAAGAACAAGCTGTAAATCTAACTAAAGGGCTCATTTTCGCTAAATAAGTTTTAGGATAACTGAAAAAAATGATTTTAGATGACTAAGATTTTTGTTATTCAATGATTTGAATCTTCAATAGAATTACTAATGATAGGTCTAAAACAAGACAACCACGGCAAAACAACTAGCGTTATGTTTTTTGCTAGATTAGCAACCATTGAATGGTTGTCATTTTTCTCGAAAATACAAAAAATCTCGGCTTGTAATCCTGGGAATAACTTGTTACCATCTAATTGAAGTAAGCGTTTGCATCTTAATAAGAAGATTGCGGGAGAGTGCAGAAATTACTGCCACCGAAGGTATAAGCTATGAAACAAGCTGATCTCATAGTGAACATCTCAGGTAAATGGACCGTAATTGGATCAAACTCTGAAGAGCAGAAATGCGCCGAAGAAGCAACCTCTGAACGGAGGGAATCTTTCAGGCTAGTGACAGGGGACAATGGCACAAGGTGTCGTTGTTCCCTTTTTTTGCGAGTTTCACTTTTCGCAGTAATTATTGCAGCTACACATTCATAAAGATTTAGGTTGTCTAAGATACTGAGCGCTTTAGTGAAATCGTATGCGAAACGAGAATCTACTTCATTTTTCACGGTTTTTGAAAAATGAAGTCCATACCTTCGAGGTAGCTGCGAGTTGCCTTTTATACCTTTTCGCAGTGGCTATTGCAGCTACACATTATTAGGAAATTTGGTTGTCCAAGGCACAATAAACACATCTCATGTGAAAAACATTACAAAAGGTTCGGTGACGAAAATGAACGTAATAACAAATAACCCGATGGTACAAGAAAAAATCGAAAATCTCTGCTCTATTTGTTTTGTAGAAGGGTCATACGGAGCGGTATTGGATCAGGTCAAGCAGCAAATCGTTAACGATCATGTTTGTTTGTTATCCCATCCGTTAAGCGGAAGTATCAAGCCAAATGAAACCTATTATAAGACGATTTTTGTAACAGAGACCACCTCTCAGTACATCGATATTGAGAGTTTAGAATATATCGAATCAGCGATAGCCGTCTATGAAAAATTTATCAAAAATAAGCAGCGCCCTGATTGGTCCTTAGCGGTGCTCAAAGATTTTGCTTTTGTAGATTTTTATATCGCGCAGAGTACGTTGGAAAGGATGGGGGTGAAAGGATAGTATTCAACGATCTGCAACCAATTTGAACTGAGGTGAATAAATGAAACTCGAAATTGGAAACATCGAAATCAAAGAAGTCATTTTAGGCGAAGAAGAAAAAATTGAAAATGGCACGTTAATGCTTGATCCTGCGAAAATTAAAGAACTCGTATTGGAAGATGATCGTTTAGCGAGCTGTGAAATCGAAATCGCCAAACCGGGTGACAGCGTTCGCATCACACCAGTAAAGGATGTGATCGATCCAAGATGCAAGGTTGATTCAGAGACAGGGATCTTTCCGGGGGTCATCAATAAAGTTGATGTCGTCGGCAGCGGTCGTACCCATGTATTAAAAGGCTGCGGGGTCATGACAGTTGGTAAAATCGTCGGCTTCCAAGAAGGAATCGTCGATATGCAAGGGCCTGGTTCTGAGCTGACGCCATTTTCACAGTTGATCGAAATTTGTTTAGTATTAAAACCACAAGAAGAGTTAGATCCTCATTTATACGAAGAAGCGGCACGTTTTGCCGGACTAAAAACGGCTGATTATATCGGCAAGCTGGGCGAAAAAGTCGAGCCCGATAGCATTGAAACGTTTGAAACGTTGCCGTTGTTAGAACAGATCCAACAATATCCTGATCTGCCAAAAATCGGTTATGTGTACATGCTGCAAACACAGGGGCTACTTCATGACACTTATGTTTATGGAACGGATGCGAAGCACATCGTACCAACGATCCTCTATCCAACAGAAGTGATGGATGGCGCAATCATCAGCGGAAATTGTGTGTCTGCATGTGACAAGAATACAACCTATCATCATTTGAATAATCCAGTCATTGCTGATCTATACAAACAGCATGGCAAGGAGATCAATTTTGTCGGTGTGATTGTAACAAATGAAACCGTTTATTTAAAAGACAAACATCGTTCGAGTGATTTTGTCGCGAAATTGACTGAATACATCGGTTTAGATGGTGTCATTATTTCGCAAGAAGGCTTTGGAAATCCTGATACAGATTTGATCATGAACTGTAAGAAAGTCGAAGAAAAAGGAATCAAAACAGTTATTGTAACAGATGAATATGCTGGAAGAGACGGTGCTAGCCAGTCCTTAGCAGATGCGGATAAATTAGCCACTGCAGTAGTCACTGGCGGAAACGCAAATGAAACGATCCAATTACCAAAAATGGATCGTTTGATCGGACAATTAGATTATGTGGATGTTATCGCAGGCGGCTTTGACGGCAGCTTGAAGGATGATGGCACGATTGAAGTTGAAATCCAGGCAATTACCGGTGCAACCAATGAATTAGGTTTTAACAAAATGTCTGCAAAAGGCGTTTAAATCATACTAGGGAGGAAATACTAATGACTTTAGATTTAAAAAACAAAAAAGTCTTAGTGATCGGCGATCGAGACGGTATCCCGGGACAAGCGATTGAAGCTTGTATCGAAGGTACTGGGTCAGAGGTAATATTCTCATCAACAGAATGTTTCGTCTGAACGGCCGCTGGGGCAATGGACTTAGAAAATCAACGTAGAGTAAAAGAAGCAGCAGAAAACTTCGGAGCAGAGAACGTGGTCGTTCTGATCGGTGCTGCCGAAGGAGAAGCAGCAGGATTAGCTGCTGAAACTGTGACTAACGGAGACCCTACGTACGCAGGTCCATTAACCAATGAACAGCTAGGTTTAGCTGTATATCACGCTGTAGAGCCAGAATTTAAAGAAGTTGTCGACTCAGATGTTTTCGAAGAGCAGATCGGCATGATGGAAATGGTTTTAGATGTTGATGACATCATTGAAGAAGTATCTGAAATGAGGAATCAATACGGGAAATACTAATTAGTAAAGGAGCGTCTTATGACTAAGTTTAAAGTTGTTCACTACATCAACCAGTTCTACGCTGGTATCGGTGGTGAAGAAAAGGCGGATATCCAACCATTCTCCAAAGCCGAAGTAGTAGGACCAGGTCTTGCTTTCATGAATTCATTTGGCGATGAAGCAGAGATAGTCGGCACCGTAGTGTGTGGCGACAGTTTCTTTAATGAGAACTTGGATAGTGCCAAAAAAGATGTATTAGATCGTATCAAACAATTTGAACCAGATATCGTTATTGCAGGACCAGCGTTTAATGCCGGCAGATACGGCATCGCTTGCGGCGAGGTTGCCCAAGCAGTCATGACGGAGCTAGGTATTCCAGCTGTGACCGGGATGTACGAAGAAAATCCCGGCGTGGAAATGTACAAAAAAGGTGCTTATATCGTACCGACTAGAAATAGTGCGGCCGGCATGAGAAAAGCAGTGCCTGTGATTGCGAGTCTTGCGTTGAAATTGTTGAAGGAAGAACAAGTTTCACCAGAAGAGGACAGCTACTTTGTTCGTTATCGGAAGAATTTTCAGGATGAGAAACGCGGCTCAGCTCGAGCTGTCGATATGCTGGTACGTAAATTGAAAAACGAAGAATTTACGACCGAATATCCAATGCCTGAATTTGATAACGTCGCGCCAGCCACCACGATAAGTGATCTGTCTAAAGCAAAAATCGCGCTTGTGACTTCTGGTGGAATTGTTCCTAAAGGCAATCCAGATCGGATTGAATCAAGCAGTGCCTCGAAGTATGGAACATATTCCATCGAAAACGTGGATACATTAACTGCAGATTCATATGAAACGGCTCATGGCGGCTATGACCCTTCTTATGCGAATCAAGATCCAAACCGGGTATTGCCATTAGATATAGTGAGAGAAATGGAAAAAGAAGGCGTAATCGGTAGTCTGCATAATTACTTCTATACAACTGTTGGAAACGGAACGGCTGTTGCCAACGCTAAGAAGTATGCGGCTGAGATTGCTCAGAAATTACTAGCAGATGGTGTCGATGCAGTTATTTTGACATCCACCTGAGGAACCTGTACTCGTTGCGGTGCAACGATGGTTAAGGAAATTGAAAAAACAGGCTTGCCTGTGATTCACATCTGTACAGTCGTTCCAATCTCGCAAACTGTTGGCGCGAATCGAATCGTTCCAGCGATTGCGATCCCTCATCCTTTAGGTAATCCAAGCCTAAGCTTGAAGGAAGAACAAAAACTGCGTCGCGGTATCGTTGAAAAAGCTTTGAAGGCGATGACGACACCAGTAGACGAACAAACTGTATTTGAATAATCTTTGACTGCCTGAGTGAGCCTTCATTCAGGCAGTGATTGAGGGGAGAGCATGGAAATATGTACGATGTGATTATTATCGGCGGCGGACCGGCTGGATTAACCGCTGCAATATATAATGCCAGAGCGCGTTTAAAAGTATTACTTTTGGAAAAAACAAAACTAGGCGGACAAATCGTTTCAACCCATGAAATCGCGAACTTTCCGGGTTCAGTCAAGCCGACCGAAGAAGAAACCTCAGGACCGGAATTGATCAAACGCATGGCAGATCAAGCGCAGCAATTCGGCGCGGAAATTCAATTGCGCAAAGAAGTGACTGATTTAGAGCTTGCTGGAAAAGTCAAAAAAGTCACCTGTAAGGATGGTAGTTTGTACGAATCTCATGCAGTTATTTGTGCCAACGGCGCCTTTCCAAGAGAAATCGGCTGTGACGGAGAACGTGAGTTAGCTGGAAAAGGCGTGTCTTACTGCGCGACTTGCGATGGCGCCTTCTTTGAAGACCTGGAAGTTTATGTGATCGGCGGCGGGAATTCCGCAGTGGAAGAAGCGATGTTCATCACGACCTTTGCCCGCAAAGTTCACATCATCCAGAACTTGAGCAATCTGACTGCGGACGCGATCGCCGTCGAACAAGCTAAAGCCAATGATAAGATTGATTATATTTTTGATTCAGTCGTGGAAAGCATCGAAGGCGACGGTATGGTAGAAGCGATGACGATTCGCAATACGAAGACCGATGAGCTGACACGTTTTGAGGCGGATGAAGAAGATGGCTTATTTGGTATCTTTGTCTTCATCGGCAATGTCCCAAGCACGAAGCTGTATAAAGGAAAGATTCCGTTGAACGATTATGGCTATATGATTACTGATGAAGCAATGTGTACACAAGTTGAAGGCGTCTTTGCGGCTGGTGATATGCGGCCAAAAGTACTACGTCAAGTTGTAACCGCTACCGGAGATGGTGCGACTGCCGCCTTCTCAGCACAGAAATATGTTGAAAGAATTAAAAGGGAGGTACCAACCACATGATTGAATTAACTGTTGATAGTTTTGGTGCAGAAGTTTTGGAACAAGATAGCCCAGTATTAGTCGACTGGTGGGGTGAAACCTGTGAAAACTGTCTAGCTTTGATGCCTGATGTGGAAGAACTGTATGAACAATACGGAGAACAAATTCGCTTCACTAAATTTAATACCTCACAGAAAAAAGTTCGTCGTTTCTGTATCCAACATAAAGTTTTAGGTTTACCAGTCATTTCGATTTATCAAAATGGTGAAAAGGTTGATGAAGTAGCCAAAGATGACTGTACTAAAGACGCAATCGAAGACATGATCAAAAAATATATTTAACAGTGTTTTTTAACGGGATTGTTTTGAAAACGGATCGCTGGTTTTGAAAATACGTGGTTATGCATCTGTAGCAGCAGAGTGGTATGCGCAACGACGAAATGATTTTCAAATTGGAGATCCGTTTTCTGAAGTGGAACGATCTCAGTTTGTGAGAATGATAGACGAGGAGAATGTCCATGAATTATTCGACTTTAAGAGGGGCGAGCTATGTCCTTGTTCATACACCAGATATGATCGAGCATAACGGAACGACCCAAACAACAGAAAAAATCACGACCCCTGACAGCCCCTACCTAGCCAATCTATACGATAATTTGCGCAGCTATGATGAGGTGGTCAACTATGCACCAAATCAGACCTATATCGGTAATTTGAGTTATCAAGCGTTGAAGGACTTGCCTCAGCCTTGGGTTAATCAACCATTCGAAGGTCAGCGTGAAGGCAAATTCGGCGAAATTATGCCGGAATTGGAATTTTATGGTCTATTACAGATCGCCGATGTATTTGAATTGGTCCATTTAGAGGAAAGTTTTGCGGTAAAAGTTCGTGAAGCATTAAGTGTCCATCCTTTATTCAAAGACGATGTTGAAAAAATTAAAGAAGGAAAAACACTGGAGTGGATCGAAAAGGATCTGGCTGATAATCATGCAGAAGCGTTATATTATGAACGTCAGCTGGTTGGTTGTGTGAGTCCGGCGCATCAGATCGATGTGAATTTGAATGCTCATGTGATGCTGGAAAATCTAGTGGTGAAGGCTAGCGGAGTGTTGGCTTTGCGTCAATTGATTGACAAGCATCAGCTTGATCCAAAAGAGATTGATTATGTGATCGAGTGTAGTGAAGAAGCTTGTGGCGATATGAACCAGCGAGGCGGCGGGAATTTCGCCAAATCGATCGCTGAATTATGTGGCTGCGAACATGCGACAGGTTCAGATATTCGCAGCTTCTGTGCGGGTCCGACCCATGCATTGATCACAGCGGCATCTCTGGTAGCGGCGGGAACGCATAAAAATGTGGTACTGGTAGCTGGGGGAGCGACAGCTAAATTAGGAATGAACGGTAAATCTCACGTAGGCAAGGGCTTTCCGATTTTAGAAGATGTCTTGGGCGGTTTTGCGGCTTTAATCAGTGAAAATGATGGTGTGCATCCAGTTCTGCGGCATGATCTAACGGGCAAACATGAAGTCGGCAGCGGATCAAGTCCGCAGGCTGTAACAACGGCACTGATCGCTAGCATTTTAGAAAAAGCTCAATTAACGATCAAAGATGTCGATGTCTATTCAGTCGAAATGCAAAATCCTGATATTACAAAACCAGCCGGCGCGGGCGATGTTCCATTAGCCAACCTAAAAATGATCGGCGCAATCGGTGTACTGCGTAAAGATATCGAGAAAAAAGATCTGATGGCCTTTGTTAATGAAAAATCATTAGTAGGCTGGGCTCCAACCCAAGGACACATCCCAAGCGGCATTCCTTATTTAGGTTTTGCGGCAGAGGATTTGGTCAGCGGAGAAAAGAATCGTGCGATGATCGTCGGAAAAGGCTCGCTTTTCTTAGGGCGGATGACGAACTTATTTGATGGTGTCTCGATCTTGCTCGAACGCAACAGCGGCAAAGTGTCGGAAGAAAATCAACAAGACTTAGAAGAGCTGGTGAAACGCGAAGTTGCGCAGGCATTAAGAAGCTTTGCTGCCAATCTTTCAGTAGAATAGAGGTGGAGCCAATGTCTGATCAAGTAAAACAAACAGTCAAAAAAGTATTTGAAGATTTAGCCACTAGTCTTGAAACAGGGCGCATGGAATCCAGAATCAAGATCGGCTTAACCATCGACGGCAGCGAGCTTGGTATGGAGGTTATGAAACAGGCGGCATATGTGATTAAGCAGAAAAACCTCTTTGATGTCGTTTTGATCGGTAGCGATGTGGAGTGGGCAGCGGATTTTGAGCATTATTCAACGACTAGCTGTCAAAAAGAATCCTCGGAGCTGATGGAAGAATTACTCGACAGCGGAGAATTGCAGGGCTGTGTGACCTTGCACTATAGTTTTTCAATAGGTGTCTCAACAGTCGGTAAAGTAGTTACACCGGCATTAGGTCGTGAACTTTATATCGCTACCACCACTGGCACGACCAGCGGTGTCCGAAATGAGGCTATGGTCCTGAATGCGATCAATGGTATCGTTGCGGCCAAAGCTTGCGGTATCAAACAGCCAACTGTCGGTATTTTAAATGTTGAAGGTGCGAAGATCGTTGAACGCTCATTAACTGCTCTGCAAGAAAATGGCTATGAGCTGGCTTTTGGCGAGAGTCAGCGTGAAGATGGCGGGAAAGTCCTGCGGGGCAATGATTTGTTGTTAGGCAGCGTCGATGTCGTGGTTTGTGACAGCTTGACTGGAAATATCCTGATGAAGCTTTTTTCTGCTGGTTCAAGCGGCGGGAATTACGAAACATTAGGAGCTGGTTATGGTCCGGGAATCGGACGGAATTATGATCGCAATATCTGTATTATTTCTCGAGCCAGCGGCGTTCCTGTAATCGCCAATGCCTTGGAATATGCGTATGAATTGGCAAAAGGCAAGCTTGGAAAAATCAGCCAAGCGGAATATCAAAAAGCAGATCAAGCTGGATTGAAGCAAATTTGTGCAGAGTTGACTGCGGTGCCAACAGCAGAAGTGGCGAAAGAAGTTGAACCGCCTGCTAAAGAAATTGTGACAAGTGAGATCGCCGGTATTGAGATCATGGAACTAGAAGATGCGGTGAAGGCGCTTTGGGAAGTCGATATTTATGCCGAAAGCGGCATGGGCTGTACTGGACCGATCGTTTTAGTCAACGAGAAAAATTTATCAGCTGCGCAAGCTGAATTGAAGAAAGCTAAATATTTATAGAAGGAAACCAGCTCACCGAAATGGGCTGGTTTTTTAGTATATCAAAGTAAAAAGTTGCTGGCTGTAATCATGATATGAGTTAGTGCAAACAGAGCAGCGAAAGAAAACGCCAAAGCATTTCGCAGTTTCCAGGCCGCCAGTAGGAAAAAAGATTGATGGAAATACAGCCATCCCAGTCAGCATCATTCCGTTAGTAATCCCGCTAAAATAAAATCCCCATAGCACAAAATAAATCATTAACGAAATCAAAGCGCTGAAGTCTAGAAGCGATTTTTTACGCATCAGCCTTCGATTTACGATAATACAAAGTGAAATCATCATTCCAAAACGTCCAATGTTTTCAAGTAGATTCCAGAGCCAGAAACCAGCCTCATTGTGATTCAGAGGATTGATAGGCGGTGTGATAAAAAGAAAGACTAGATTTGGAAGCATCACTAAACAGACAGCTGCTAGTCCAAGAACTGAAAAGCCGATTCGATAGTTTTTCATAGCGTACCTTTCTCTAAGAAAATGTTTTAGTTAATTATAGAGGGAATAACCAACCAGGACATCCAACTTAAGAATTAAATTTTGCTAGAGATATACTAAGTATAGCTATTAAAAGACTTTAATCATTCTAAAGAAAAAGATTTGATTCTCTCCTTGACTCTCCAGTTGCGGAAGACTTTAGACTAGATGGGTAAGGGGGGGAATCAGATGAAACCATTAAGATTAATCGGTCTCACACAGAACAATTTGCAGCATCTCTCATTGGAGATCGAGAAGAACCAGCTGATTGTATTTACAGGGGTGTCAGGTTCAGGAAAGTCCAGTTTGGTCTTTGACACGATCGCGGCGGAAGCCCAACGGCAAATGAATGCGAACTACTCTGCGTTCGTACGGAATCGGATGCCTAAGTTCCTCAAACCGAAAGCGGAACGAATCGAAAATCTGAATCCGGCGATCGTGATCGATCAAACTCCACTGGGCGGAAATCAACGCTCAACGGTGGGAACAATCACCGAGACCTATTCTCTACTACGTTTGCTCTATTCGCGAATTGGTCAACCACACATCGGATCTGCTAGTCAGTTTTCCTTTAATCATCCTCAAGGAATGTGTCAGAAGTGTTCCGGACTAGGACGCGTTAATCAAATCAACCTAGATAGACTAATCGACCGGGAAAAATCATGGAATCAAGGAGCGGTCATGGATACCCGATATGCAGTCGGTAATTGGTATTGGAAACAGTATGCCGCGGCGGACTTTTTTGATAACGATCAACCGCTGAAGGAGTTCACAACAGCTCAATGGAATCAATTAGTTTATGGGCATCCCGAAAAAGATACGACACCCGTCAATCCGAAGCTAGAAGGAATCTGCCGGAATTATGAACGAATTATTTTGAAGCGCGACCTATCTGGTCACAGTAAAATGTACGAAGAAAAGTTGAAAGAATTATTGTTTGAAGCTCCGTGCCCAGATTGTGAAGGGCGTCGATTGAATAAGGAAACATTATCGGTGAAAATCAATGATTGTTCGATCGCAGATTGTGTTCGAATGGATATGAACGATCTGTATCAATTTTTAGATCATCTACATTTTCCAGAAGTGAACGAGGTTATCAGTGAGCTCAAACGACAGGTGATGCGACTGATCGATATCGGCTTGGATTATCTGCAATTGGATCGTCAGACGCCGACCCTGTCAGGGGGCGAGGCGCAGCGAGTGAAACTAGTGAAATATATGGGCAGTTCTCTAAATGGAATGTTTTACATTTTTGACGAACCAAGTACGGGGATGCATGCGCGGGATGTTTCTCGAATCAATCGGCTCCTGCAAGATTTACGTGACAAAGAAAATACAGTATTTGTTGTCGAACATGATCCAGATGTGATCGCGATTGCCGATGAAGTGATTGATATTGGACCGCTAGCTGGTAAACAAGGCGGAGAGATTATCTTCCGTGGAGACTATCCAGCACTGCTTCAATCAGACAGTATAACAGGAAAAGAAATTTGTCAGACACTGCCGATCAACACACATCCTCGCAACTGGCATGAAAAAATGACGATCAGGGATGCTGACTTGCACAATTTAAAAAAAGTGACAGTGGATATACCAAAACATGTTCTGACGGTCGTGACTGGTGTCGCCGGCTCAGGAAAATCGACACTGATCACAAAAGTTTTACCGGAACAATTTCCAAACGAGATATCCATCATCAATCAAGCACCGATCAAAGCGACGAATCGCGCCACGCCAGCAACTTTTCTAGGAATCTATGACGAGATTCGACGAACTTTTGCTAAAGCAAATAATGTCCCTGTCGGTATGTTCAGCTTCAACTCGACTGGTGCTTGTCCTGCTTGTCATGGAAAAGGGGAGACGACCGTCGAACTGGTTTTCATGGATCCGATCGTCAATGAATGTGAAGCTTGCGGCGGAAATCGTTTCTCTGATGAAGCGTTGAGTTATCGTTTGAAGGGCTTCACGATTTTAGATGTGCTAGCCATGACGCCAAAAGAATTACAAGATTTCTATCACGAGATCGGCAGTAAAAAAATGAACGAGAAATTACAGGCGATGATCGAGACAGGGTTGACTTATTTACCGATCGGACGAAACTTAGCGACGCTTTCTGGCGGTGAACGTCAACGTTTGAAATTGACTAAAGCGATCACGCAAAATGAATCTGTTTTTGTCTTAGATGAACCGACAACCGGTTTGCATCTATCAGATATCAAGAAGTTGAACGGGCTGTTTCAACGGATGGTGGATAAAGGAAACACCTTGATTATCATTGAACACCACAGCGAAATCATTAAACAGGCTGATTGGGTCATCGACATTGGACCCGATGGCGGTGTCAAAGGTGGAAATGTTGTTTTCAGCGGTGTGCCTGAGGATCTACTTGAGAGCGGCACGATCACTGGTGAGTATTTAAAGAAAAGTAGTGAAATGATTGAAAATTCGATCTCCTGCTGATACAGCGGGAGATTTTATGATCTAAAAGCGTCAGAAAATATTAACTAAAAGAATAGTTTAGATTAATTATTATTTAAACGCCGGAAGTTCAACGGAGAGTAAGCCCGTTGAATTTTCTTTTATTTTTTAAAAGTTGTTGGAGTAGTTTTGACGTTTCACAGTGTCTTTTTTTGTTATACTTAAAAGGGGATGATTGTGATGGATCGGCTAAAAAACATCTGTTGCTATGCACCCATGATGGTGTATGCAACACCTGAAGTTGAAGCGAAAGTGGATAAATTATGTTTAGAAATGGTGACGCTCGCAGCGAAGGGCTGGAGTGTGGACCAGTTATATTATCATGCCTTGGGTCAGGGCAGTCAGATCAAGGGCATTGATATGGTATTATCGGCAGATTCTAAAGGGTTAGTCATAGTTTTCCGGTCAGAGCAAGAAAGACTGGAGGTGGAAGAATATGTCAGTGAATACTTTTAATCTAAGCATCATTCATCAAAAAATGTGTGATGAATTCATCGCAGATATTTGGATTCTTGCCATCCAAAAATGTATGGACCTACAAGAAGCCTTCGCTAACGGTAGAAAAGATGAACATCTTGAATATTTCTATAACTTGATTGATGAAAACGACGAAATGTCTTTATACTTACACGAAGAATTAGGACTAGATTGCTAGTTCTAATTCTTTTTTTGTAATTGCTTCCAATAGATGAAGGCTAGTATACTGATGATAATAAGTAGTGTAGCCAGTTTTGTTTCAATCAAAATCAAGGAGGAACGTTTTATGAGCAAAACCCTCAGATTGGTATTTCCCCAATGGCAGGGAGGAAATAATCCAAATTATGTTTTTGGTTCTGAATTGTTGAGCCACATCGTTCCGCAAAGTAGCAAGGCAGAGACGATTCAGGTCACTGTCGATAAGAATCTCGAACAAGAGCTATCGCTTGAAAATGGTGTGATCGGTGAGAGCAGTCTGCTAAAACAATTGGCAGAAGCCGCAAAAATCTTAGAGGAAAAATCACCAGAGAAAGTCATTACTTTAGGTGGAGATTGCTCCATATCTCAAGCGCCTTTCGATTATTTGCATGGAAAATATCCTGATTCACTGGGAATATTGTGGCTAGATGCTCATTCGGATATGTCGACGATCAACGACGGTCCAAAAGGGCACATGCATGTGTTGGGAAATCTTTTAGGATATGGTGCTCCGCAGTTCGCTGAAAAAGTTCAGCATCCATTTGATGTGGAGCAGGTAATGTTGGCAGGATTAAAATACAAGGAGTTACGGCCTTGTGATCATCAAGTAAATGATCTGAAGATGAATTATCTCACACCTGAGAAATTTGCAGAAGACAGTCAGCCTTTGATTGATTGGATTAATCAAAACCAGTTTAAGCATTTAGCAATTCATTTTGATTTGGATGTTCTGTCGCCTCAAGCCTTTCGTTCGATCAATCCAGGAAAGCCTTACCTAGATATCGATCAATTTCCTGCACCAGTTGGAACCATGACATTGGAACAAATTACGCGCATCATTCAGGATGTTTCCAAGAAAGTCGAGATCGTAGGCTTTAGCATTGGTGAGCATTTGCCGTGGGATGCGATCAATTTACGGAAGGCGTTGGCGGAAGTGGAAATATTTAGGGAATAGAAAAAGTCAGTGCTTGAGCGCTGACTTTTTCTATTCATGATCATCGTTATTAACGATCTCATATTTAATTCCATCCGGATCATTAAAGAAGAGGGCATAGTAATTTGGTCCATGCTGTGGAAAAATCTGCGGTTCATCTAAAATCTCAGCCCCGAGTGTGAGAACCGTTTGATAGATTCGATCGACTTCACTTCTAGAAGCTGCTCGAAAGGCAATGTGATGAACAGCTCCAGGTTTTCTGCGATGAACGGTCTCATTTTGGTATTCACTCAGAGCGGAGCAGATACCAAAATCATAGGAGCTATCGAGGTATTCGATGACGTTCATATCCAGCTCTTCCAAATAAACTTTGATTTTTTTACTTAAATCAAACCCCAGAGCTTCCATAAATCCATCATAAAAACCTTCGACCAAATCAATATCCTTCACTGTGACTTGCAAATGATCAATCTTCATTGGTGATACCATGGTTAAACCTCCGTTCCAAAATAGTTATATTTTCCAATAGGTCGTGCCGTCAACAGTTCGACCTAAAATTCCATATTCAATAAGATAGCGTCTGATCGTGACATAGTCGTCGAACATCTCAGAAATGATCTCATTAATTTCCTTTTCAGTATATTGCTTTTCTGTCACAAAGTTTTCCGCCAGCTTTTGAATCAAAATGATCCGCTTTTTCTCCTTTGTTGGTATTTGAGTCGCCTTACCATTCTCATCGAGAAAAACACTGAAGACTTTTTCTCGCTCAGTTTTAGTGGAGACAAAACGTTCATCTGAATCAATTAAGGAGTTCGCAGTAAAATCAATGTGCTCCTTTTCATCAATTGATTCCAGTAAGGCCAGAAGAATTTTCGCTTGGCGTTTCTTTTCCTTAAATTTGAAGCGATGATTTCTTACAGCTGAAGTCGTAATGTTCAGCTGATCAGCAATTTCCTGATCATCGAATCCTTTAGAAAATAAAGTCAAAAAGTTTTTTTGTGTTTCGCTTAATCCCGTTTGATTTTTATCAAGATTTACCAAGGCGTCGAAAGGACCATCATGTTCGTGCTTCAAATGATAAATCATCGCGCCTTCAGCTCGGGCTAATTGGCTGTTTGATTCACTGATTGGATAGACAAAACGATCATCAAAGGTTTGATCACAATACAAACATTTAAAAAGAAATTCTCCCTTTTTTGAATACCCCTTTTTGATTTCTTCAATCGTCAATTCACTCTTCATAATTTCTCCTCCTATAAATATGCTAACATAATTAAAATATGTTTGCAAATATAGTTGCAAATCGAGAATGATTATTTTCTTGACCTTCACGCAACGGCAACCCTTATGATAAGAATCAGGGAGGGATTTATCATGAATGATTTTAAAGTGACAATCATCGATTCACTGTCTTTTTATGAACGGTGCTTGAAAGAACAGGTAGACGAAAATGCTTTTCGTTACGAAATAATGCAGCCGCTCGAAGAAATGTGGCAGTATCTGAATGCACCGCTTACTCCAAAAACTCCAGGAGGATATGATGTAGTGATGGCTTCAGAGATGTTAGGCATTTGGACACCGCGCAAAAATACGAGTCTGATTGAATCAAATGTAGCATCGCTGAAGAAAACTGAGATATTCTCAGAATGTCGCCAAGTGTTAAGAAAGAGCGCTCAATATTTTAGTGAGATCGGCTATGAGATTCCCGTCGATGAATTCATCGTAAATATTTTATTGGGGGATCCAGAAAATAGTGTCTTGATGGCGAGTGAGGGCTATAGTGGATTTGGCGGGATACCAGGTTATATCCTGTTGATCGTTGTGCCAAATGAGTTCAATCGTACTCGATTAAAGTCGGCTTTGGCTCATGAATTTAACCATAATGTCCGTTTTACTTATGAGCCTTTCAATCATGGGGATATTAGTGTTGAGGACTATTTAGTTATTGAAGGGTTGGCGGAAGTTTTCGCTGAGGAGCTTTACGGAATCGAGCAGCGGGGACCGTGGGTACAGGACTATGACGATGAAGAGCTGGAGTACACAATCGCGGTGATGAAAGATGGTCGAGAAGCACGCGGCTTTGATCAAGTTTCCGCGTATATGTATGGTGATGAAGTCGCACGAGAACAAGGCTATCAACCAGTAGGCCTTTCAAGGAACGCCGGTTATACGATTGGTTATCACCTTGTAAAAGATTATCTAAAAAACACCGGTACAACAATTGCCGAAGCGACTTTGACTCCTAGTGAAACGATCGTAAAAGAGTCTAAAATATTTGATTAAGTAGTGAGGACTTAAAATACCAGTCGTTTTTCTAAAACAGGTATGCTATACTTTCACTAATTGAATGACACTAGGGGTGCTTTTGAAGCTGAGATTATACCCATTGAACCTGAAACAGTTAGGACTGGCGCAGGGAATGTGTGACGTAAAGAAATGTGCACCCGACCGCTTTTTTGTGGTCGGGTTTTCTTATGCATGTTTTTTAATGTTAGAGCCTCCTTTTCATTCTAAAGAGAATAAAGGAGGTTTTTATGTTGCATTAAGAAAGTTTGTTGTTGGTTGGATTAGATTTAATAAAAGGAGCAGTTTAATGACATTTACAGAACTTGCAAGAAAAGAAGCAGCACGTTATTGGGATGGAAGTTTCGAGCATCCCTTCGTTCAATCGTTGGCAGCTGGAAAGCTAGCACCCGAGATTTTTCGTTATTATTTGTTACAAGATCGCTATTATCTTGAACATTTCAGTAAGCTATACAGTCTCATCGCCGAACAAACAGAGGATCAAGCGGTTCAAACTCAATTAAGAGAAAATGCGGAGAACCTTAAGTTAGGCGAACTGGCGATTCGTGAGGAATTCTTTTCAGAATTAGCAATCAGCGATAAAGAAATCCTAGAAACAGCAATTGCACCCACGGTTTATCACTACGTTTCCCATATGTATCGTCAACTGATAGACGGTACACCAAATAGTGCTTTTGCGGGAATGTTGCCTTGTGCTTGGCTTTATCAAGAAATCGGAATTCGCTTGATTGAGGCGGGATCGTCCCATCCGTTGTATCAGCGTTGGATCGAGACCTATGCGGGTGAAGCAGCAGCTGAAGGAATAAAGAAGGAACGCGCACTCTTAGATCGTTTGTATGAAGAGAGTTCAAAAGAAGAGCAGCAACAGATGATCGAGGCATTCGTGATCAGTAGCAAAATGGAATATGCCTTTTGGGAAATGGCAGTGAATTTAGAAAAATGGTAACTCTAAGAAGATCGTTCGGAAAAGAACGGTCTTTTTATGTTGAAAACGATTGACAACAGGCAATTGCAAATGTAGAATGCAAGTCAATACTTGCATTAATAGGAGGCGTGTAAAATGATTTCGGGAGCTGAGTTGGTTGTTAAGGCATTAGTTGAAGAGAAGGTTGAAGTTTGTTTTGCTTATCCGGGTGGGCAGGCGATTGATTTGTTTGATGCGCTCTATCAGAGAACAGAGTTTCGTGTCGTTTTGCCACGGCATGAACAAGGTTTGATTCACGCGGCGGATGGTTATGCCCGCTCTACTGGGAAAGTCGGCGTTTGTATGGTTACCAGCGGACCAGGTGCGACCAATTTAGTCACGGGTATCGCTACAGCCGGGTATGATTCATCTCCACTAGTTTGTATTACAGGTCAGGTTTCAACACAACTGATTGGAAAGGACGCTTTTCAAGAAGTCGATATGGTGGGAATCTGCCGTTCAATTGCCAAATACGCAGTGACAGTCAAGAAACGAGAAGAATTAGGAACGATTTTGAAGAAAGCTTTTGTGATTGCCCAGTCAGGCAAACCGGGAGTGGTAGTGGTGGATATTCCCAAAAATATTCAACAAGAGCTTGGGTCAAATGACTATCCGGAAGAGGTCGAGATCCGGGGCGGTCGAAAAAATCAAACTATTCCTATTGAAAAATTGGAAGAAGCGGCCGGAATGTTGAACAGCGCTCAAAAGCCTGTTTTGCTGATTGGCGGCGGTGCTCATCGTGGAAGAGCTCATAAAGAATTATTGGCATTCATCGAAAAATATAACGTGCCAGTCGCTACTACGATCATGGGCAAGGGAGCATTGCCCAGCGATCATCCAAATTATATTGGCAATGTCGGAATTCACGGCAGCTATGCAGCGAACCAAGCGATGACGAATAGTGATGTGCTCTTTGCTTTGGGGACTCGGCTAAATGATCGCGTAACTGGAAATGCTGCAAGTTTTTGTCCTGCAACAAAATTGATTCACTTGGATATTGATCCAGCAATCATTGATAAAAATGTTGATTCCTCAATCAGATTAGTTGGGAATATCAAGGATACTCTGCCAAGAATCACTCGTTTGCTCCATACATCAGACCGCAGAGAGTGGTTAAAAGAGATCAAAAAAATGAACGATGCTTTGCCTGTTCACATGAATGAAACGGGATTGACACCAGAGACGATCATCAAAAAAATCAATCAACATTTTACCAACGCGATCGTGGTTACAGATGTCGGGCAAAACCAGCTTTGGACGACTCAATTTCTTGAGGTGACGAAAGATCGACAATTATTGACTTCAGGCGGATTAGGAACAATGGGCTTTGGCTTCCCAGCATCGATTGGGGCAAAATTGGGAAATCCTGAGAAGGATGTTTTAACGATCACTGGTGATGGCGGGTTTCAAATGAATCTTCAGGAGCTTGCTACGGTTATGCAGGAGAAGATTCCGATCATCATCTGTATTTTTAATAACGGAAGTTTGGGGAATGTCCGTCAGTGGCAGGAGATGTTTTATGAAAAACGTTATTCCTACACGATACTGAAAGAGAAGGACCGCCCATACGTGCCAGACTTCATCGCATTAGCTCACAGCTATGGAGCAGACGGGCTGAGAATCACGAGTGAAGAGGAAATTGATGGTGCCTTCATGCTAGCAAAGAAGAACCAAAATGAAACCTTTGTACTAGAGTTCATACTGGAGACAGAACAAAAAGTCATGCCAATCGTTGCTCCGGGTCAAAGCTTAAAGGAAATGATAGTTTATGAAAAGGACTGAACAGAAATGGCTAAGCGTTTTTGTTGAAAATGAAATTGGCGTACTGGCGAGAGTCTCTGGATTATTTTCAGGGAAATTGTATAATTTAAATAGTTTGACTGTTGGCGAAACAGAATCGAAAGATATTTCACGAATGACGATCAGTCTTTTTAGTGATGATCGTACATTTGAGCAGGTCAAGCATCAGTTAAGTAATATGATCGAAGTGATCCAAGTCATTGATTATACCAATATCCCGATTCATGCGAAAGAAGTGATGTATATTAAGCTTCCTTGTCATGAAAACTCAGAAAATGAAATTATTGCGCTAAAGCAAAGATTCGCATTTTCAATTATTGATCGCTCAGAAGAAAAGCTGCTGCTGGAAAGTGTAAACAGCGAGCTGCAGAATGATCAATTAATTGATCAGCTCCGTCAGTGCATCACTAAAGAAATCGAAGTGATTCGGGGAGGGAGTGTGGCGATCGCAGGGCTTACGAAGGAGTAAAAACTTGTATGAAAAATACCCGTACGAATATCATGGCAGCAACTAGAAAATTAATAGTAGAAAAAGGCTACAGTGATATGACAACAAAGGATATCGCAAAAGAAGCGCAGGTGAATGAGGCGACGCTGTTTCGGCAATTCGGCAGCAAGAAAGAATTGTTGTTGGCGACGTTAAGAGAGGCGGATTGGGTTCCTTCTGTGAACAAAAACATTATTAATCGTTTTCAGTGGGATTTAGCCAAGGATTTGCGACTGATAATGGAGGAATATCTGAAACAAGTAACACCGGAAATTGTTCGCTTTTCACTAGGACTTCGTGCGCAAGAAATTTACGAAGAAACGATGCCTTATGTGAGAAAAATTCCGGCTGCCTTCATTAAATTGCTGGCGGATTATTTCATCGAAATGGTGAGAAAAAAAGAGATTGAAATCCGTGATCCGAAAGAATCAGCGGAGGTTATTTTCTCCAGTATGATCGGCTTTGCTTTTCTGCATGCCTATTCCAGTAGTGAACAATATGAACGAGAAGCAGCAAACTTTATATCTCATTCGACGGAACGCTTCATCCACGGGTTGAAATAAAAAATGCTCGAGTGCGCCAATAAATTATTGGTACGCTCGAGCGCTTTTTAATCTAAAGAGATTCCTTTTAAAAGACCACGAATCTTTTCTTTCAACAACTTTGTTTTCTTTGGGTTTTCTCCACCAGTAGTCAATGCAATGCCAAAATCTTTTTCCTTGATCAAAGCCATATTGAAAAAATTGCTGTTGCTTTGGTTCGTTGTATCATTCACAAGCTGACGCGACGTCGTTTCGTTCAAAATGGCTTGGTTGACTGCGGCGTTATCAGTGCAAATAAAAATTACCTGGAAACCGTTCGTATCACCATATTGAAAAGATCGTTCCCGCAATATCACTAAACCATTCTCTTTGGCGTTTATCAGAGTTTCTGAAAATTTTGGTGCGATAACTATCGGTTTCGCACCTGCTTCCATCAGCCCGCAAACCTTTCGCGTGGCTATTTTTCCGCCGCCGACCACTAAGATCGAAAACTGCTTGATATCGATTAAGATGGGGTACATAAGCCTTCGCTCCTTAGTAAATGATTTTAGGGATTGTCGCTGTTCTGTTTAGAAAGATTCGTTAAGGCTTTCTTCTGTTCAAAGCGAAAATAGATAAAGTGAGATAGCACACCAAAGAATGCCGGTCCTAACAGTAAGGTTGAGAAATTAAGGTAATTTCCTAATTTCAACGGTTCATAAATTTGAAAGGCGATTGCGGCAAAAATACAAACACAGACACTTATGGAAAAAAGATAGTTTAAGGAATTACTTTTGATAATCAACGATTCCTTCTGGATGATCCGCTTTCTTAAAGAGAAAGGGAAGCTGGCGGCTACGATAAAGTAAGGGATCGCTCGCGAAACATTTGTCATGTAAGTCAATTGATTAAATAACTCAGACAAGAAGGTATTGCTAAATGAAAGCAGGCCAATAAACAATGAAATAAGCAAGGCTTGGACCCAAAGCGCATTCTCCGGCATTTGATTCTTATTCAAGGCGGAAAACTTCGGCCAAAATATTTTCGGAGTACTCTTGATCAAACTTTTTAATGGTCCGTAGCTTATCGAGCTAAGCAGACTTAGGTAAGCCAAGCCCATTGTCAGCGCTGTGTAACGGATAAAAATCTGCGTTAATAAATGAGTTGAACCAGCAGAGAGATTGAAGCTGACTGCTAATGTTTTTGCCAATTGTTCCATTACACCGTACATAAGATTTCCAAGATGCAATGAAGTGGAGTTCCGCAGGCCTTCAATGTTGTTTGCACAGCTCCAAATAACGATGCCGCTGACATATAATAATAACACGATAAACGAACTGATAATCACTGCCCGCGGGAATCTGCTGCGGCTTTTTTTGGTTTTGTCAGCGAGACTGGCAATCGTATCCAATCCGCCAAATGCAGTGATAGAAAATATGAAAAAGGGCAATTGCGATAATAAGCGACTGGAAGAACCATGGAAAAAGCTTTGTACGGTAAGGCTGTGATTGATATTTGCCATAACCTGACCGGGATTCCTAAAAATCAAAATTAAATTGCCAGCAAGAGAAAGTATCAACAATCCCACCATCGCATAGCCGCTAATGTGCAAAAATCTAAAAATGACTTGGAAGCCGCGTTTGTTCATCCAAGTGATAAAAATAACTGCCAGGATAGAGAATAACGCCAACCAAATCTGTGGAGGAATTCCAAACCAATCGATGGTCGCAGTGATATCCCGTCCAAAGATCAGGATGGAGATCGGAATCAAAATCTTCATGAATAGACTGATCATCCAAATGAAGTAGCTGCTGTACCATAAAAAGACGGTAGTGAAGGCGGCTTTAGGCGAGAGTGATTCCTTTAACCAATCATAGATCGCTCCTGAACGATGGGCGTATTTTTTGGTATATTGGGCAACGATCAGCGCATAAGGAATAAAATAGAACAGAGCACTGATGAAAAACCAAATAAGTGATTGACTTCCAAGCATGAAAAACGCTGAGATCATACTAGAAAATGAATACACGGTGGTGGTAATGATTAAGATCAAATTTTGTGAAGAATTCTTTTTAGTCATCGTCTGCTCCTGAAGGTCTTTTCTCCATCTTATTTTCTTTCAAAACAAAAGACAAGATGAAATATAAATCAAAAAGAATTGATTTAGTAAAATAGGATTGCTACAGAAGATCGAGATGACTGATAAATCAATGATTATGAGATCGTGAAAAGGATAATAGCAATATCTTGCTTTTTTTAATACGAAATAACAAAATTTGGCTGAAATATGCCGATTGAATATAGGGGAGTAGGATAAAAAAATGAGGGCACTATTGTTGAAGTTGATCAAGAGAATGGATTGGAAAATTTTTTTTACTGTAAGTAGTGAAGTTAGATGTCTAGCTGTCTTTATGACAACTCACCCCTAACTGAATTGAGTATAGGGGCTTTCTATTAAAAATCATTTGCATCTAATTGAGATGGAAAAGTCTCCAGTTGCTTGTTTTTGAGATCGGGTTGCACATATGACTAATTTCTTTAGCTTTTTCAATCGATTTTGTTTCTGGTTTTCAGTATAGTAAAATATTGCTCTCTCTTTTATAAAATTAGCACAATGTGGCTGATTTTTAGAAAAACGTCAAGATTGACTGGAAACGTTTGCTATAATAATGGAAACTGAATAATTAATAACTGAACAAGGGAATGAGGTGAAAATCCTCAACAGCCCCTTTCTACTGTATATGCGGATGAACTCTCAGAAGCCACTTTTCGGGAAGGCGAGAAAGTAAGTTGATGCAAAGTCAGGATACCTTGCTCAGATATTTAAATAATTGGATTGGGAAGATTATTTTGCTGGCTACTTATTTGGTGTGTTTAGACAAATAAAAAAACGCGGCGAGACCATCTTTACTGGACTCGTCGTGTTTTATTTTTTAAGGAGGGAATTTATGATGAAGTATTCAACAAAGAAATTGGCAACATTGGCACTCTTGCTAGCGCTATGTGTGATTGGTGCAAACATCAAAATTTTAGGTTCGATCGCACTGGATTCTTTTCCCGCATTTATTGGAGCAATTATTTTGGGACCGGCCGCAGGCGCATTCTTAGGTTTTTTCGGACACATGATCTCGGCTCTGCTATCCGGCTTCCCTAATACTTTACCGATCCACTTGATCATTGCAGTTTTGATGGCGGCTTGTATGTTCTTCTATAGCTGGACCCGTAAAAAACTGCAAAAGAACAAAATAGTGGCATCAGTGGTCTCGATGCTTGTAGGTTATGTGATCAATGTACCATTAGATCTGCTTCTGCTTTATCCTTTGATGGGACCAGTCGTATTTATGCTTTTCGTACCGTTGACCCTCGCAACCGTCGTGAATTTGGGATTGTCTGAAATGGTGATTTTAGGAATTCCTCAGAAATATAAAGAAGCGATATTTCTAAAATAATCTAGAAGCGGAGTCGTAGTTATGGCAGTTAAGCATGGTGGAAACATTCAAGAAATCAGTGAAATCTATCAAATGGACAAGGACCGTTTGATAGATTTTAGTGCAAATATCAATCCGTTGGGTATTCCTGAGGGGGTCAAGGGGGTTCTTACTAAAGGTATCGAGGAGCTAGTTCATTATCCGGATATTCGATATCGTTCGTTAATCCAATCAATTGCTACTTTTCACGAGCTTCCAGAAGAATTTGTTTACCCGGCCAACGGTGCCGCTGAAGCAATCTTTATGCTGGGAAGAACATTCAAGGTAGACAAGCTGCTTTTGCTGGCACCGACATTCATGGAATATGAGGCGGCATTTAGCCAGCAGCAAACAGAATTTTGCTATTTCAATTTAGAGCAGCGAGATTTTCAGTGGTCAATTTCAGAATTGATACAGTCAGCAATAAAGCAGCAGGCAACGGGTATTTGTATTTGCAATCCGAATAATCCAACGGGGCAATTGCTGAAGCAGAGTGAACTGAATGAATTATTCGCATTTTGTCGAGAAAATGGAATGGTATTAATAGTAGATGAAGCTTTTGTTGATTTTACAAGAGAAGAAAATTCTCTTATTTCTTCACTTAAAGACTATTCGAACTTGTTCATTTTTCGATCAATGACAAAAATGTTTGCGATTCCCGGCTTGCGTTTGGGTTACTTGCTTACAAGTAATCGAGCGATCCTAGCTGATATCGAAGAGAAAACTGTGCCATGGCACATTAATACATTTGCTGATCTTTCAGGTCAACAAGCGTTGAAAGAGGAACAGTTTATTAAAGACAGCCAGCGATATACTGCACAGGAACGAGATTTTTTGGAAAAGGGCTTATCTGCTTATAAAGAGCTGGAGTTATTTCCCAGCCAGACAAATTTTCTTTTCTTTCGTTATCTTGGCTCCGGCTGTCTACAAAAAAAAATGATTAAAAAAAATATTCTGATTCGAAACTGCAACAGCTTTAAAGGCCTGACCCAGAAATATTATCGGATAGCGGTTAAGTCAAGAGAAGATAATCAGGCATTACTCCAAGCATTGGAGGCGATATTATGCGAGTGACTGCTTCCTGTCCCGGTTCATGCGGGGAACTTATTCAAGGCTGGTTCGGAGATTCGCAAAAATTAGTTAGTTATGGGATCAATCGTTTTTCACGGGTGACAATCAGTTCTGAAAAAAATCCTGAAGCGTCCAAACCAAAAGTTGAAGAGGCTTTAAGACAAACATTGACATATTTAGAAGTTTCAAGCAGAGAAGCTGATAATTTTTTGCTTGAGATTGATTCGGATTTACCTGTGGCTAAAGGAATGGCCAGCAGTACTGCGGATATTGCTGCGACTTGTCAAGCTGTCGCTGGTTATTATGGAAAACAGCTTTCCAGGGATGAAATAGTCGATATTTGCTTAGCCATTGAGCGAACAGACAGCATCCTTTTTCCAACGCTCACTTTATTTGAACAAAAGAATGGTTCAGTTAGAGAGAGCAGCGGGTGGGCACCCCATTTTTATGTGATCGTTTTGGAGCCAGAAGAAACATTAGCAACAGATGTTTTTCATTCAGTGGAAAATGATCGCCTATTTTATCAACAGCGAGAACGTTTTGCAGAAGTGTTTCGGCATTACCAACAAGCGGTCAAAGATAAGTCACTGCAAAAACTGGGTGAAGCGGCCATGCAAAGTGCTGTACTAAATCAGGAGATTTTACCCAAGCCTTATTTTGCAGAGCTACTAAAACTTCAGCAATGTCATCAATGGCTGGGGATTAATGTTGCTCACAGCGGTTCAGTAGTCGGGATAATGATTGAGACGTTAGCAGAAATTCCTGCAACATTAGCTGTGATTCAGCGTTCCGAACTGTCTCGCTGGTATTCAAAAGTGAAGGTTCATGAAAGCTGTTATGAAGGCGTACAACTGATAGAAGCGAGGGGAAAGAATGAAGAAGCTGATGATCGCAGCCGTCTCCAGCGGCTCAGGAAAAACGACGATCACACTTGGATTAATGAAGCTTTTGCAAAATCGAGGCTTTCAAATCCAGCCTTATAAGGTTGGTCCAGATTATGTCGATACCGAATATCATACGCGAATTACAGGCAAACCTTCTCGCAATTTAGATATGTTTTTAGTTCAAGATAGTACCCGTTTACAACTGCTATTCGAAAAGGAAGCTCAGCACGCCGATATTTGTGTGATTGAAGGAGTAATGGGGCTTTTTGATGGATTAGGTGTGGACAAAGATTTTTGTTCTAGTGCTGGAGTCGCTAAGCAGTTAAATTGTCCAGTCCTGCTGGTAGTCAACGGACAATCAGCTTCAACATCGGTAGCAGCTGTCGTAAAAGGTTTTGCCGAATTTGATCCTGACTTAATGATTTGCGGAGTGATCATCAATAAGGTTGCTTCTGAAACCCATTATCAGCTGATCAAAAAAGCTGTGGAAACCTATACGAATGTTCCAGTTTTTGGTTATTTGAAACGAGAAAAGGGTGTAGAGTTGCCTTCCAGACAATTAGGGCTGGTACCTGACCGAGAAATCAGCGATGCCACAGAGAAGATTCAACAAGTCGCAGAGTCTTTGGATCGCACCTTTGATCTTAACGGGCTTTTTGAGAAACTTCCCAACGAAAAGGTATCTTACTCATCGCCAAATTATCCGCAATTCTCTGGGATTAAGGTAGCCTACGCCTTAGATGAAGCGTTCCATTTTTATTATCAAGACAATCTTGAGTTATTGACAGCTTATGGCGTAGAGCTGATTATCTTTAGTCCAATGAAGGATAATCAACTTCCTGCAGCGGACCTGTACTATTTTGGTGGCGGTTATCCAGAGGAGTTTGCTCAAGAGCTTTCTGAAAATCAAGAGATGCGTCAGAGCATCAAAGAAAAGCACGAGCAGGGAGCATTCATATTAGCCGAGTGCGGCGGTTTGATGTATTTAGGTTCAGGTTTCAACAGTGGCGAGTACTATTATCCTATGGTGGGAATTTTTGCTGGAGTTAGTGAAATGACTTCGGGCCTGCGAAAATTCGGCTACTGTTACGGAAAACTGGAGCAGGATACGTTAATCGGAAGAAAAGGAACGACAGTGGTTGGACATGAATTTCATCATTCGATTTTTACCAGCCAAGAGCCGACTGTTTTAGAAATGACTAAAAAACGTGATGGAGAAGTAGTGAAACGCTGGACAGGCGGTTACCAGCTGAAGAATACATTTGCCAGTTATATGCATCTCCATTTTTATCAAAGTGCGGACTTTTTGTTGAATATGTTGGAGCAAGTGAGGACGGGCCTATGATTCATTGGATTATCACCGCATTTATTTTGGATTTATTGATCGGCGATCCTTATAGCTGGCCCCATCCGATCAAGGTGATGGGAAACTTTATCGCATGGTTTCAGGAACGATTCACACAAACGAAAAATGATCAGGAAAAATATCGTTGGGGTGTCATCTTATGGCTCATCACGGTATGCGGGTCGGGACTTGCAACTTACGGAATTTTACGAATTGGTTTTCTAATCCATCCTTTTCTTGGAACATTCTGTTACGTCTATTTGGCATACACTACACTGGCGACGAAAAGCTTAGCGCTGGAGGGACGAAAAGTTTATCAGAAGCTGATGCACGATAGTTTGGATAATGCCCGTAAGCAAGTAGGAATGATTGTTGGAAGAGATACCAATGAGTTATCAAAAGAGGAAATTACGAAAGCAACCATCGAAACAGTGGCTGAGAACACGAGTGATGGTGTGATTGCTCCGCTGCTATGTCTATTTCTTGGCGGTCCTACGTTAGCAATGATGTACAAGGCAGTCAATACACTGGATTCGATGGTGGGCTATGTGACACCAAAATATCGGGCAATCGGCTGGTTTTCTGCAAAAATGGATGACCTTTGGAATTTTATTCCGGCTCGCTTGACATGGCTCTATTTATTAGCAGCGTCGAAGGTATTACGGCTAAATACAGCGAATGCTTGGAAGGTTGGGAAAACGGATTGTCGGAATCATAAAAGTCCTAATAGCGGTTACCCTGAAGCAGTCGTAGCCGGCGCGTTAGGAATTCAACTTGGCGGAACACATCTCTATCATGGCGTTGAGATTTATAAACCAACGATTGGTGTTTCTCTTCGTACGGCCAAGCCGCAAGATATTTTGACGGCGAATGCATTGTTGTATGCGACGGCGGTTCTTAGTTTGATCGTATTCAGTATCGCAGCAATTATTATCAATTATTATTTTTAAGAGAAGGGGCAGACAAGTGGACTATATAAGAAATCCTCAAATGATTGAAACAGAAAGCTTCAAGATTATCCAAGGAATTATCGACCAAGATTTTCCGAATTTTGTTTATTCCAGTCCAACGGAAGAGCAGATCATTAAGCGTGTCATCCATACGAGTGCCGATTTCGATTATTTGAAAAATCTGGTCTTTTCGAATGACGTGATCGTGGAGCTTGAGAAATTTTTCTTGGCAGGAAGCGGAACGATTTTTACAGATACGACGATGGCTCTCAGCGGTATCAATAAACGCGTTCTAGACAAGCTGGGCATACGTTATGAATGTTATATCGCTGATCCTGAAGTCGCCGAACAAGCGAAGATCAAAGGGATGACCCGCTCAATGGTGGGGATCGAGCGCGCGGCAACGATTGCTGGTCCAAAGCTTTTTGTCATTGGAAATGCACCGACAGCGATTTTTAAATTGTTGGAGCTGATTGAACGGGGAGAGCTGGAAGCTGCTGCTGTCATTGGTGCTCCTGTTGGTTTTGTTGGAGCAGCTGAATCAAAAGAGGCATTGTTTGAGAGTGACGTTCCGGCGATCGTAGCCAGAGGACGCAAGGGCGGAAGCAACGTAGCGGCTGCGATCATCAATGCAATGCTGTATCAGCTGGTGGAAAGGGAAAACTGATGGAAGAGTTTGTTTTCTATAACGGCAAGAAATTACGTAAGGGGTATACGACCGGCTCTTGCGCGACTGCTGCCGCGACTGCCGCGACGGCTTTCTTGTTCGATGAAGAAGCTTTCGAGGAAATTCAAATCGAACTGCCTAGTAAGGAAAATTTATTGATCCCGATCGCTGGGCTTGAAGCAACCGAGGATGGCTGTCAGGCCTTCGTTGTGAAGGATGGCGGCGATGATGTTGATGCTACGGACGGCATGATGATTGGGGTAAAAGTAGTTAAGACTTCTGGCCATCAAATTATCATTGATGGCGGAAGCGGAATTGGCCGAGTCACCGAAGTCGGATTACAGATTCCTGTCGGAGAGGCGGCGATTAATCCGGTGCCGCGAAAAATGATCGAAGAATCGGTTCGTAAAATCATTGGGCCCAAGCAGGGGGCTAAAATCACTGTTTTTGCACCAGAAGGAGAGGCAATTGCGAATCAAACAATGAATCGACGTTTAGGTATTCTGGGGGGAATCTCGATTCTAGGAACAACTGGTATCGTCACACCGATGTCCGAGGAAGGCTGGAAGCAGTCGATCTCCTTAGAGCTAGAAATGAAGAAGAGTCAAGGGCATCGTTCAGTGATCTTGTGTCCTGGAAACTACGGCGAGGATTTTGTTTTGAATACCTTGAAATTGAGCGGTGATAGGATTGTTTCTATGAGTAATTTTGTCGGCTATGTTTTAAAAGAGGTCCAGCGCTTGGAATTCGAAAAAGTCTTGATGGTTGGGCATTTAGGCAAGCTGATCAAGGTCTCGGCGGGCATCTTTTCTACTCATAGCAAAGACGCCGATGCTCGTACCGAAATTTTGATCGCAAATCTTGCTTTGCTGGGTATGCCTGTCGCGCAATTGAAAGAAATCCAAAAATGCTTAACGACTGAGGCGGCTGGAGAAATTATTGCCGACACGGGGTATGAAGCGGTCTATCAAGTCATCGCTGATAAAGTAAAGAAACGCTCGGAGGATTTATTAAAATACCGAAAACATGAGCCAAGGATCGAAGTGGTACTCTTTTCTTCCCAAAGAGGTTACTTAGCTTCAACCCTACCGTTGGCGTTGTTGAAGGAGGAATGGCGATGATCACAGTCGTTGGTATCGGACCAGGAGGAACGCCAGAGTATTTGTTTGATGGCGTACAAGAAGCCCTCGAAGCGGCGGATTTGATTATCGGCAGTGAGCGGCAACTAGAAATCGTTCCGATAAATAAAAAACAAAATTGCCAGCGGCTTCCACGTAAATTGGACGACTTGGAAGAGCTTTTAGCAAATTGTAAAGAGGATCAGATCGTTCTTTTAGCTTCAGGCGATCCACTAACATACGGCATTGGAAAATGGCTCATCCAGCGTTTGCCCGCAGAAGAACTAAATATCCTTCCAGGGATCAGTTCGCTGCATTATTTATTCAATCGATTGAAGCTTCCGATGGAGGATTGCTACATTACCAGCAGTCATGGCAAAATGCCGGATTATTCGTTGATTTTTCAATTACCAAAGGTCGGTATGGTGACAGACAAGACGATCGGACCCTATCAATTAGCGCAGGAAGCAGTTCAACGAGGGAAGAATCCAACGTTTTATATCGGAGAAAATCTTAGCTATTCCGATGAGAAAATCAGATGCTGCAAAGCTGATGCGGTTCCCGATGAGGACTATCAAATGAATGCGGTGGTGATAATCAATGAAGGATGATTGTTTTATTCGCGGCGCGGTTCCCATGACGAAGGAAGAGGTTCGAACCGTCAGTCTAGCAAAGCTGCAATTAAGTGAAGCGGAGAAGTTTTTGGATATTGGGACAGGGACAGGAAGCATTGCAATCGAAGCGGCTCACCTATATCCGCAGCTGAAGGTTACAACGATCGATTCAAATCAAACCGCATTAGATGTATTAAAGCAGAATCAGACAAAATTTAAACTGGAAAATATCCAGAGTATTCTTGGCAAGGCACCAGTTGAACTGGCAGAAGAATTTGATGCGATCTTTGTTGGCGGCACAGGCGGGAACATGAACGAGATATTGTCTTGGAGCTTTCAACGGTTAAAGGTTGGTGGTCGTTTAGTATTAAATTTTATTTTATTAGAAAACGCCTTTGAGGCAATCGATTGGCTGGAGAACAATCAGCATTCCTTTCAAGCAATTCAAATGCAGGCCAGCCATTTTACCAAATTAGGGCAAGGACATTATTTTAAGCCACAAAACCCAGTGATTATTATTGAGACGAGAAAAGAGGAGTAAGCGTATGGCGAAGGTACATTTTGTTGGTGCAGGACCGGGCGATCCGGAATTGATTACATTTAAGGGATATCAGCTGTTGAAATCAGCCGATGTTGTGATTTATGCAGGTTCACTTGTGAATCCTGAATTGTTAAATTATTGCAGAGAAGATTGTAAGATTTTCAATAGTGCATCAATGGATCTAACCGAAATCATTGACGAGATGGAGCGGGGCGTTCAGGTCGGCAAAGAGGTCATCCGCCTGCAGACAGGTGATTTTTCCATCTATGGTTCCATTCGCGAGCAAATCGAAGAACTAAAAAAACGCGACATCGAATTTACTTGTACCCCAGGTGTTAGTTCCTTTTTAGGCGCAGCCTCTAGTTTAGGGGTGGAATACACGGTTCCAGAGGTTTCTCAAAGTGTAATCATTACTCGCATGGCTGGCAGAACACCAGTGCCAGAAAAAGAAAGCCTGCGTTCTTTTGCTCAGCATCAAACTTCGATGGTGATTTTTCTCTCCGTTCAAGGAATTAAACAAGTGGTTGAAGAATTATTGGCAGGCGGCTATCAACCAACGACACCGGTTGCGGTTGTCTACAAAGCTACTTGGCCGGAAGAAAAGAAAATCGTCAGTACTTTAGAAAAAATTGCTGAGCAAATTGAAGAAGCCGATATTACGAAAACCGCTTTGATTATGGTGGGGGAATTTTTAGGAGACGAGTTCTATTATTCCAAACTATATGATGCCAATTTTAAGCATGAATATCGCGATGTGAAGAGCGATGACTAGATCGGCAATTTTGGCTTTGACTACCGCTGGGATCAAATTGGCTAAAGAGCTGCGAGACAATTGGGATCCTGAGGTGCCGATTTTTGTATCGGAGGATCAAGTGGAAGAAGGGCTGCTGCTTTTTCCTACCGGGAAATTCAAAACCGGTATTCAAGCATTGTTTAAGGAATATGACGCACTCATTTGCATTATGGCGACTGGGATCGTAGTTCGCAGCATCTCTGAAGTGTTGGAGGATAAGCGAAAAGATCCCGCGATTATTGTCATTGACGAAAAAGGCCGGCATACGATCAGCCTTTTATCAGGGCATATTGGCGGCGCAAATCAATTGACGCTGGAAATCGCTGCAAAATTGAACAGCTGCCCGGTGATTACGACTGCCACGGATGTGCAAAATGTAACTGCGCTTGATCTGCTGAGCAAAGAAATAAATGCTTGGTATGTCGATTTCAAAGAGACGACCAAAAGAATCAATCGTCTTTTAGCAGAGCATCAAAAAGTTGGATTGATTCAGCGGGAGAAGCGGGTGAAGGATCTTCGGGGGCTTACTTTGCTCCAAGAAAATGATTCATTTGATCCTTATGAGGCAGTCCTGCTGATTTCGGACAAAAATGAAGATCTGATCTCAGATAAAGTGATTCAGATCGTCCCGAGGAGCTATGTCTTAGGCATCGGAGCAAAAAAAGGGATTGATTTTTCAATTATCAAGGAAGAATATCTTAATTTCTGCCAATCAGTCGATATCCATCATCGCAGTATCCGAAAAATCGCCAGTATTGATTTAAAAAAGACAGAAAAGGGTATAAAACAATTAGCAGATTGGTTGGAAGTTCCTTTTGAAACCTATTCATCTGCAGAATTAGCAATTGTTTCAGAAAAATATCCGCAGTCAGCCTTTGTAAGAGAAGTAACGGGTGTAGGAAGTGTTAGTTTGGCGGCGGCTGATTTAGCGAGTAATGGACAAGTGGTGACAGAGCGTTATGCGAATCAAGGTGTCACCTTTGCGTTGGGAAAGGATGAAGACGGCACATGTTGTACGTTGTAGGATTAGGACCTGGTGAAAAAGAAAAAATGTCGCTTGAAGCCCTCGAAGTGATCAAAAAAGTCGAAGTAATTGTGGGCTATACGACTTATGTTCGCCTGATCAAAGAATTAGTCGGCGAAAAGGAAATCGTCAGTACAGGGATGAAGCAGGAAATTGATCGTTGTAAAAAGGCGATTGAACTGGCGAAAGCTGGTAAAGATGTCGCGGTTATTTCCAGCGGAGATGCTGGAGTCTATGGAATGGCTGGCTTGATTTTAGAGCTGACCAGTCAAATGGAAGAAGAGATTCCGGTGAAAGTTATTCCCGGAATTACAGCCAGCATTGCTGGGGCAGCACTATTAGGAGCCCCGTTAATGAACGACTTTTGCCATATCAGCTTGAGCGATCTGATGACGCCATGGGAAATGATTGAAAAACGGTTACATGCAGCGGCCAGTGCGGATTTTGTTATTTGTCTGTATAATCCTCGCAGCAAAGGTCGTCCCAATCATTTAGCCAAAGCGTTTGCAATTATTCAACAATATAAATCAACGAATACGATCGTTGGTTTGGCTAAAGATGTCGGTCGAAAAAAAGAGCAGGCCATTCTTACCACAATCGCTGATTTGGATGAAACGCTGGTAGATATGACGACAGTTGTTTTAGTAGGAAATAAGGAAACCTATATCTCTGACAACCGAATGATCACTCCGCGAGGGTATCAATTATGATCCTGTTGCTTGGTGGTACCTCTGACAGTCTGAGAATTGCAGAAGAATTAAATAAAGGTCATCAAGATTTCTATTTATCTGTTGTTTCAGATTATGGCGAAAGCTTAGCCGCGACGATGGTAAAGCAGGTCATTAAGGGCCGCTTAACGACAGCGGAAATGATCAATTTCATTGAGCAGCACCAAATCACTGAAATGATTGATGCCACTCATCCTTATGCGGTCGAAGTGTCGCAGAATGCGATGGCAGCATGTGCTCAGACAGGAAGAAAATATTATCGTTTTGAACGGACGTCATTGATTTCTGAAGACATGCTGACCGTGGATTCAGTAAAAGCGGCTTGTGAGCAGGCTTTGGAATATCCAGGCAAAATCTATTTAACAACTGGAAGTAAAACATTACAGGAATTCCTTCGCTATCTGCCAAAAGAACGAATTATCGTTAGGGTATTACCAACAGTAGAAGTAGTAACTTCGATTGAAAAGCTGGGACTCACTACGGATCAGATTGAAGCCATCAAGGGTCCTTTTTCGAAAGCGTTGAATCGTGAGCTGCTGATCCATAATCAGGCAGGCGTGATGATCACCAAAGAAAGCGGTCAAGCAGGCGGCTTCTTAGAAAAGATTGAAGCCTGTAAGGAATTGGCTATTCCTTGCATTGTGTTGACTCGGGAACAAATAAACTATCCAGATAAGTTTTCTTCCATTAAAGAGCTTATTGATCAAGTAAAGGGGTAATGAAATGATTGGACAAATTGCCTTAGTTGGCGCAGGTCTGGGTGACCCGGAATTACTGACTGTTAAAGGATTGAGAAAAATCAAAGAGGCAGATGTAGTGGTGTACGATCGCTTGATCAATCCAGCAATTCTTAATGCTTGTAAAGTCGATTGCGAGAAAATCTACGTTGGTAAAAAACCTAATTATCATCCTGTCCCGCAAGAAAAGATCGAGGAGATCATGATCGAAAAAGCGCAGCAGGGATTGAATGTGGTGCGACTAAAAAGTGGTGATCCTTATGTTTTTGGTCGCGGGGGCGAAGAGGGAGCTTCGTTAAAGCATGCCGGTATCACTTTTGAAGTCATTCCCGGTATTACTTCTTCGATCGGCGGATTGGCTTATGCTGGGATTCCCATCACCCATCGTGATCTAGCAGCAAGCTTCCATGTCTATACTGGACATTTGAATCATTCTGATCAAGAGGTCGATTGGGCAACCGCAGCCAAAGCAGAGGGGACATTGGTTTTTTTGATGGGAATGTCGAGCCTGAAAAAAATCACTGAGCAGCTGATCCGACACGGAAAAGATAAGGAAACGCCCGCAGCTATTATTCAATGGGCCAGCCGTAAGCAGCAAAAAACAGTGGTGGGCACATTAGAAACGATCTTTGAAAAAGCTCGTACAGCTGAACTTCAACCGCCAAGCTTGATCGTGATCGGAGATGTCGTGGCGCGTAGGACAGACTTGAATTTCTTTGAAGAACGTCCGCTTTTCGCCATCAGTATCGCGATTCCGTTTACAAAGAAGAAAAAAATGGCGAGTCGTTTAACCGACCTGGGCGCGGAAATCATTGAGCTGCCGCCTAGCAGTAATCAGATGTTTGTAGGAAAAATCGATTTTTCCAAGTCGCAACAAATTGTTTTCACTGATCCAGCGAGTATCGACATGTTTATTCAATCAATGACGGAAAACAGGATCGATTGGCGGAAATTAGCAAAATGGCGTTTTATTACAGTTGGGCATCATACCGGCGGCGTGTTGAAAAAATCCGGGATTCAAGCCGATGCGGATTTTCCTGATTTGGCTCATTGTTTACAAGATTTTACAATATCTTCGGACACCTTATTTATCGGCGATTCATCGATGATTGACACTTTGGAAGAGCAAGCTATTGCAGGAGAAAAAGTACTCAGTCATGAAGAGAAAATCATTGCTGAAATTCCTGATCTGTGGCAGCAGACCGATTACATGTATTTCCCGAATTCAAAATCTGCCCGACTATTTTTAGCCGCTCTGACGGATATGGAATTGACAATACTCAAGCAGAAAAAAATTATCGTTATGGGTAAAAAAACCAAAGAGGTCTTCGAACAGCTTCAAATTTCGGTGATCCAAACAAAAGAACCTAGCTATGAAAGTGTTGTAGAAAAAATAAAGAGGAGATGAACCGATGAAACCAGCGTTAATAGCAGTGAGTTTTGGCACTAGCTACCCAGAAACGAGAGCAAAAACAATTGAGGCTGTCGAGCAGAGGCTAGCAGAAGCTTTTCCGGAATACGATGTTTTTCGCGCTTTCACTTCTAATAAAGTCATCAAGAAGATCAAAGAGCAAGAAAACACAACGATCTTAACAGTAGATCAGCAAATGCAGCAATTGATCGACGACGGCTACGAAGAGATTTTTGTTCAGCCGCTGCATATCATTCCCGGCAGCGAATATTCCAAAGCACTGCATCAGGCGATGAAATATAAGGATCAATTGAAGCTTATTAAAGTGGGAAAACCGTTGCTTAGCAGTATTGAGGATTATCAAAAGGTTGTAGCGTGGTTGGAAATTTTAGCAGAAGATCTGAATGAAGAAGAAGCGCTCGTCTTGATGGGGCATGGCAGTCAGCATTCGGCTTTTACCGTCTATGCTTGTTTGGATCATATGTTAATGGAGAGACCGATCTTTGTTTGTGCGGTTGAAAGCTATCCTGAGATTTCGCTGCTGATTGAACGACTTCAGAAAAGTAGTTATACAAAAATCAAACTGTATCCGCTGATGCTGGTAGCGGGTGACCATGCCACAAATGATATGGCTTCAGATGAAGATGATTCTTGGAAATCACAGTTGGAGCAAGCTGGTTTTACTGTTGAGGCTTATCTCAAAGGAATGGGTGAAGCACCAGAAATTCAGCAGCAGTTTGTGGAGCATGCCGCTGCGATGATAGAAGGGACGACAAATGGCTAAATTTTATGGAGTAGGAACAGGTCCAGGCGCTTCTGACCTATTGACAATTCGCGGTAAAGAAATCATTGAAATGGTGGATTGCCTGTACACGCCTGAACCGAAAAGGGGCGGAAAAAGCTTAGCATTGAAAATAGTAAGCCCTTATCTAAGAAAGGAGTTGACGATCAAACAGCGCCATTTTCCAATGGTGAATGACTGGGCGGAGAAGCGCAATGCTTGGAATGAAATAGCAGAAGAGATTATGACTGATGTTAAGAATGGTTTGAATGTCGCATTCGTCACTTTAGGGGATCCAATGGTTTACAGTACGTACAGTTATCTATTGGAACGAATGACTGATCAAATCGAAACAGTGACCATCCCGGGAATTTCCTCCTTCTGCCAGATTTCGAATGATTTACAGATTCCATTGGTCATTGATGAAGAAAGCTACGCGGTTTTACCGGCAACTGCTGACGAAGCGGTTATTCGTACCGCATTAGAGGAAATGTCTACAGTGATTTTAATGAAGGTTTCTATCGCACTGCCTAAGATAGTGCAGCTGCTAACAGAATTAGATTTATTGGAGCAAACGGTTTTAGTCAGTGATTCTTCGATGGCATCAGAAAACATAATGATTGGACTCAATGAGTTAAGTGATCAGGACCAGCTGTCGTATTTTAGTACCATGATCGTTTATAAAAACAGAACATTGAAAGGAAGTAAGAAAAGATGAAAGCTAGAGTGAAAACAATTAGAAGAATTCTCTTCGCTGTGCTTCTTCTGATTCTGATCGTGCCGCAAAAAGCGCACGCAATGCACATTATGGAAGGTTTCTTGCCTCTTGGTTGGTGTTTGTTCTGGTATGCAGCATTTATCCCATTCTTTATTTATGGCTTGATCAGCATCAGAAAAGCGGTGGCTGACAATCCGCAAAACAAAGTCCTGTTGGCTTTTAGTGGCGCGTTCATCTTTATTTTATCCGCGCTGAAGATTCCATCAGTGACTGGATCGACTTCTCATCCAACGGGCGTTGGAATCGGAACGGCGCTCTTTGGTCCAGGAGTCATCAGTGTTTTAGGAACCATTTGTTTATTGTTCCAAGCATTGCTGCTGGCGCATGGCGGAATAACTACATTAGGTGCGAACGCTTTTTCAATGGCAGTTATAGGGCCATTCGTTGGATATGGCGTTTATCTTCTTTTGAAAAAAGCGAATGTATCTAACTCAATTTGCTTGTTCTTATGCGCTTTTATCGCTGATTTGGCGACTTATTTCACAACTTCACTTCAGTTGGGTCTTGTTTTCCCTGATCCATCCTCAGGTGTTTTCGGCGCGATCATGAAATTTGTTGGTGTCTTCATGTTGACCCAGATTCCGATTGCTATTGCGGAAGGCTTATTGACTGTTGTTGCGTATAACTTGATCTCAGCTAATTTTCCCTTTCAAGAAAGAGGTGTATTGAACGATGGAAAAAAATAAGTCCAATACTAAATTGAATATTATTCTCTTATTAGCAGTTGTGGCTTTAATGGTTGGTGCGCTATTGATTAATCAAAATGGTGAATACGGCGGTTCGGATGGTGAAGCAGAAGCAGTAATTACTGAGATCAATCCAAGTTATGAGCCTTGGTTCGATTCACTGTTAGAGCCTAAAAGCGGCGAGATCGAAAGCTTGCTGTTTACCCTCCAAGGAAGCTTAGGCGTTGGAATCATCACCTACATCTTGGGTTATTACAAAGGAAAGAAGAAAAATGCTATTAATTGATAAGATCGCCTATGAAAACCGTTTGCTTGATCTTTCCCCAACGCGAAAAGGGCTCATGTATCTTTTATTATTACTCAGCTGCTTCTTAACCACTCCAGTGATTCAGGCGGTGATCAGCATCGTAGTCGGCGCAGCGACAATCTATGTTACTAAAGTTACAGTCAGAAGATATTTCAAATGGTTGCTGATTCCTGCGCCATTTCTAGTGATCAGTATTCTTACGATCTTATTTTCTATCAGTTCTCATTCAGGAGGCTTCATTTTTGATATCCACCTGTTTAATCATTTTATCGGAATCACTCAATCTTCATTAAATATGGGGATCAAGTTGTTTTTCCGCTCTGCCAGCTGTTTGATTTGCACGTATTTCTTTATTCTGACTGTGCCTTTTCAACAGTTGCTACTCGTGATGAAGAAAGCCCACTTTCCGGCATTGCTAATTGAATTGACGATGCTGATGTATCGTTTTATTTTCATTTTTGCTGATGAATTTTTGATTATTAAACGGGCTCAGGATATGCGTTTTGGTTTCAAGGGACTTAGGAATAGCTATCAATCTTTAGGAGTTTTGATCAAGATTCTGTTTTTCCAAACCTTTGATCGCTTCAACAAGATGGTTCTTTCACTAGAAATGAAGTTTTTTGATGGCGATTTTCCACTTTAACTATCGAAAGAAGGTGCTTAAATGTTCAAGGTATCAGACTTATGCATCAGTTATGAAAACCAAACAGATGTCTTGCATCATCTTTCTTTGGATTTTAGCGACCACCAGGCTGTCGGTGTCATCGGAGCCAATGGATCAGGAAAATCGACTTTATTTGCTGCAATTGTCGGTCTGCTGAAGCCCAGTCATGGAGAGGTTATCTATAAAAGTCAGCCCTTAGATTACAAAAAGGCGGCACTCTATCAGTATCGGCAAGAAGTGGGGATCGTTTTTCAGGAGCCTGATCATCAAATTTTTTACTCGATCGTAGAAGACGATGTTGCCTTCGCCTTAAAAAACTTAGGTATTGATCAGGCACAGATTCAAGCTAGGATGGATGAAATCTTTTCCTTATTAAATATTGAACATTTAAAAAAGAAGCCGGTTCAATACTTGAGTTATGGTCAAAAGAAAAAAGTAGCGATTGCCAGTGTCCTGATGCTGAAAACTAAATGGCTGTTGTTGGATGAACCGACAGCAGGCTTGGATCCAGCAGGCAGGTCCCAGATGATAGAGATCATTTGTCGTCTATTGCAGCAGGGAACCAAAATTATTTTGTCGAGTCACGACATGGATCTAATGTATGAGATTTGCGATTATCTATATGTCATTGATAAGGGAACGTTGATCAAAGAAGGCGGCTCCGATCAGGTCTTTTTGGATGAGGAGTTGCTCAGAACAGCGGGGCTGGAACAGCCTTGGCTAGTCAAGGTTCATCAACAGTTAGGGTTTCCGCTGGTTAAAAATCAAGCAGAATTTATGCAAATAAAATCGAAGGTAGGTGAAGGCGATTGGGAAAAAGTCTGATGATTCAAGGCACAGCTTCAGATTCAGGAAAGAGTATCCTAGTGGCTGGTTTATGCCGAATTTTCCATCAAGATAGTTTAAAGGTGATGCCTTTCAAATCACAAAACATGGCACTGAATTCCTACATTACGTTAGACGGGAAAGAGATGGGCAGAGCTCAAGTTTTTCAAGCAGAGGCTGCTGGAATAGAGCCAGATGCACGAATGAATCCAGTTCTATTAAAGCCAACCTCTGACCGTAAATCGCAGGTCATTTTCAATGGGAAAGTTCTTTGCGATATGGACGCGGTTGAATATCATGAGTTTAAACCACAGCTGGTGGAGAAAATATCGGCGTTGTATCAGGAACTGCAGCAGGAAAATGATGTGATCGTACTTGAAGGAGCAGGCAGTCCAGCCGAAATCAATCTCAATAGTCGAGACATTGCTAATATGGGGATGGCAAAAATCGCTGACGCCCCAGTCCTTTTAGTCGCAGATATTGATAAAGGCGGGGTCTTTGCGTCAATTTATGGCACGATCCATTTACTGGAGCCAGAGGAAAGAGCCCGAATAAAAGGAATCATCATTAACAAGTTCCGGGGCGATATCGCCCTGTTAGATCCGGGCTTAAAAATGATCGAGGATTTGACCGATATTCCTGTCGTCGGCGTTATTCCCTATGTACAACTGAATATTGAGGATGAAGACAGCGTTGCCTTATCAAAGGTCAATCGTTTATATAATCCGCAAAAAGAGCTGGATATTGCCGTGATCGGATTATCAAAAATGTCTAACTTCACAGACTTTAAGAGTTTGGAAAGCGAGCCGGATGTGTCTGTCCGCTATGTTTTTCCTAACGATCAGTTAGGCAGTCCGGATATTCTTATTTTACCAGGCAGCAAAAATACGTTGGAGGATTGTCTTTATCTGAAAGAGTCAGGTATGGCTAAAGAAATTCAGCGGGTTCGTGACGAAGGAAAAATGATTTTTGGCATCTGCGGCGGCTTTCAATTGCTTGGAAAGATGCTGCATGATCCGAATCAAGTCGAGTCTAGTCATGGCAGTCTTGAGGGGTTAGGATTATTGAATACAGAAACGTATTTTGAATCAGGAAAAACCACCACCCGCGTGGAGGCAGAAGCTGAAGATGAACGGATCAGCGGCTATGAGATCCATATGGGCAGGACCGAAAATCTTGAAAAGCAGCATTTTGCCCATATTATATCTGCCAATGGACAAACGATAGCAAAAGATGATGGTGCGGTCAGTTCTGATCAGAAGGTCATTGGCACTTATCTTCATGGGGTTTTTGATAATAGTGCGTGGCGAAGAAAGCTGTTGAATCAGGTTCGAGCCGCTAAGGGATTAGCGCCTATCGAAGAAATCGCCATGCCCTATCATGAATATAAGAATCAACAATATGATAAGCTGGCGGATTTAATTCGTGAAAATTTGGATTTGGACAAAATTTATCAAATTATGGATCAAGCGGAGGTAAAAGTATGAACATCTATACACGTTATGGAGATCGAGGACTCACCAGACTGGTCGGCGGGGGAAGGGCTAAAAAAAATGCGCCCCGTGTTCAGGCGTACGGGTCGATTGATACATTAAATGCGCAGGTAGGGCTGACTGTCGCTTCGCTTGATCGAAAAGAAGCGTTGTATGCCGAACTGATTCAGGTTCAGCAATGGATCTTTGACTGCGGCAGTGACTTTGCCACACCAGAGGAGAAACGGTCTTATAAGGTCGAACCTCAAGTGATTGCTTGGCTAGAGGAAAAGATCGATATTTATTGGGAAGAATCACCAAAAATTGATCGCTTCGTTTTGCCTGGCGGGACAGTTACTGCAGCAAATTTGCATCTTTGCCGCTGCTTTACTAGAGAAGCAGAGCGTAATGCCGTAGATCTTTTAGAACAAAATGAAGCAGTTAATGGAGAAGCGTTGAAGTTTTTGAATCGCTTATCCGACTACTTTTTTGCTTTGGCTCGTTGGGTCAATGGGCAAGCTGAGCAATCAGAAATTTTTTATGAAAACAGTGTGTCTGTTTTTAATAGGAAGAAATAAGGCTCTCCGAGTGAAAGAAGGAAGAAAATGAAAAAGCTGAAAGTTGGAACACGAGGCAGCAAGCTTGCTACAACGCAAACAAAACAAACGTTAGCCATTTTTCAGAGCCACTTTCCAGATGTGGAAGTTGAACTGGTAAAAATCAAAACAAAAGGCGATCATTTAGCGACCCATAACTTGCAGGCAATTGGCGGGCAGGGCTGCTTTGTCAGAGAACTGGAATATCAGCTGCGTGCCGGCAATATTGACTTTGCCATCCACAGCTTAAAAGATATCCCTACCACGATTCATGAGGAATTAGCGTTGGCCTGTGTAATGAAACGTCATTCGCCAACCGACGCGCTGATCATCAGAGAAACAGGCAAAACCTTAGAAACATTACCTAAAAATGCCGTCATTGGCACCAGCAGTCTGCGTAGAAAAGCTCACATTCTGCATGCGCGTCCAGATTTTAATATTCAGCCGATTCGGGGAAATATTGACACGCGTATTCGGAAAATGAACGAAGGCCAATATGATGCGATCGTACTGGCTTTAGCTGGTTTGGAACGTCTAGGCTTGGACAAAACGGTCTATCATCAGGAATTGTCGCCAGAAGTGATGCTTCCAGCAATCGGTCAAGGGGCGATCGCTTTGGAATGTCGAAAAGATAATCTTGAAGTGCTGCAAATGCTTAAAAAAATGGAACACGTTGAAACGAGGATCGCTGTGACTGCCGAACGTGCCTTTTTGAACAGTATGGACGGCAGTTGTACGTTCCCTGTTGGCGCATACAGTCTGCCAAAAGAGGATACCTATGAGTTAACCGGAATGATCGGCAGCGAAAACGGGAAAATCATTCTGAAAGAAACGATGCAAGGAGACGACCCGGTGGTTTTAGGGAAAGCTGTAGCAGCTAAGATGGTTGAGCAAGGAGCAATTACGTTGATTGAGGAGTGTAAGAACGATCAAAAAGAGACTTTTATACACTAGAGAAGCAGCTATGCCTGCTGATGTTCACCAAAAGTTCAGAGATAAAGACGTTGAAGTGATCACTATTCCGATGAATCGAACCGTCTTTCAGCCTTATGAAAGCTTAGAACGCGAATATGATTGGATTTTTTTTACTAGTGCAAATGCCGTGAAATACTTTGACTTTGCCCAATTGAATAAACAGGCAAAGGTATTAGCTATCGGCAACCAAACGACCAAGACTTTACAAAGCTTAGGTATAAATGTTGATTATCAACCCAAGGAAGCTTTCTCTGAGGGCTTGGTGGAGGAATGGCTCAGATATATAAATCATGAGCAGTGTGTATTTTGGCCGCACTCATTCAAAGCGCGACGTGTGATCTACAATGCATTGACGAGTCAAGGACATGTGGTTTTGGAACAAGTCATTTATAAAAATGAATTTTTTCCAGAAGATCAAGAGCGTCTTAAAAAACTGCTGCTCAATGAAGTGATCGACTATGTACTTTTTGCTAGTCCTTCAGCGTGGCAGTCTTTTTCTCAAGCAGTGAAAGAAGTTAAGTCGCTACCGGCTGATTTTTGGTCCCGCTTGAAGATTGCGGCCATCGGTCCAGTGACTGCAAAAGTAATTCAAAAAGAACAACAGGTGGCGATTCAGCCGGAAATCTATGATATGCCGCATTTGTATAAGTGCTTGCTGCATGAAATAAGTTAATGAGTGTTCGTTTAATTTTCCCTAGAATAATTAATCATAAGAATGTGGAGCGAAGGAGTTTTGGTTTTGACAAACAAATATCGTGATCTTTCTATTTTACCTGTCTCACATGAAAAGTGGCTGGTGATCGCTTGCGACTCCAGCGCGGGAATCGGAGAGAAGGCTGAGGATGCGGTGAGGATCGATCCGGCAGTGACAGCGGCTTTTTGTCTACGGGTTCCCTTGATGGAGCTAATTTGTTACGGGGCAACGCCGATCGCGGTCATCGATCTGATCGGTAACGAAAAGGAGCCCACAGGCGATCAAATGTTGAAGGGGATTAAAGCAGAGCTAACTAGAGCGGAGCTTTCAACAATTTCGCTGAATGGCAGTACAGAAGAAAATATGCCGACTAAGACGAGTAGTATTGGAATCACAGTGATTGCTGAAATTACAGCAGGAAAAGAAAATTTTGTGCTGCAAGAAGCCTGCAGTTTGTTACAATTAGGTGAGCCCTGTGTCGGCGAGAGGGTCGTGAAAAATCAGCATACGATTTTTTCTTATCCGCTAGTGAAGAACTTGAGACAGGAAGTCGGTGTTTTGGACATGCTCCCTGTCGGATCAAAGGGAATTCGGTATGAAGCGCAGCTAATGACGGAGAAGTCTAATTTTCAAGTGGAGTTTCTTACTGAAGATGATCTCGATTGTTCAGCAGGTCCGGCAACGGTCATCCTATTAGCGGTAAGACCAGAAGAAGAAGCGGATATTTTAGCTCGATACACTGATTTGAAAAAAATTGGTGAATTTAAGAAGAGGTGACAAACCATGGGAGAAATTACTTTAGTCACAGGCGGAGCGCGCAGCGGTAAATCAGCTTTTGCAGAAAGTCTGTTAGATACTGAGGCAGAGATCAATTACATTGCAACGAACTGTTCTACCCAAGATGATGAAATGGCAACTCGAGTAATGCTTCATCAGCATCGTCGCCCTAAAAATTGGCAAACCACTGAAACCTACTTAGTTGTATCCGATGTGATCGAACAGTCGAATGTATCCGCACATTTGTTAGACTGTGCTACGATGCTGACGACGAATTATTTTTTCGAATTAATGAAAGAACGGTTCGGAAATGATTTTACTGTGATCGATGAAGAGGTCACGAAGCTTTCTGAAAAGGAAAAGATGGCGATCGAAGCTGAAATTCTTAATGAGTGGTACAAAATCCTCAAAGCCGCGAAAAAAGCACAATCGGATCTTGTCGTAGTGACAAACGAGGTGGGACTTGGGATCGTTCCTGAGAATGCTTTTACCCGCTGGTTCAGAGATGTTTTAGGATTGGTCAATCAATCTTTAGGAAAGGAAGCGGATGCTGTCTTTTTAGTGGTAGCTGGTATCCCTATGAAGATTAAATGATTGATAGCATAATCTTGTATTTTCAATTTTTTACGCGAATACCGATTCCTGTGGCGGTCGAAGAACCTGAAGAAAAAATGCGTTCAGGCGTCCGCTTTTTTTCGCTGTTTGGATTAATGCTTGGATTTATCGAGGCTGTCGCCTATTGGCCGCTTCAGTATTTCTTTAGTCCCAGCATCGCGTGGATATTCATCTTATTTTTTGATGTGATGTTGACGGGTGGTTTTCATCTGGATGCATTGTTTGACATGGCTGACGGCTTATTTTCTTCACGGGACAAGGATCGCATGCTGGAAATTATGAAAGACAGCCGAGTAGGGAGCAACGGTGTGTTGGCCGTCGTTTTTTATTATTTATTTATGATCTTTAGTTTTGTTGTGCTGCTCCCTCAACTGAGCACTGTACTCCAAGCTGTGATTGTCTTACTGCTGAATCTGGTAGGAAAAAACGGGATCAGTCTTTTGTTTTATCAAATGCAGTATGCGGGAAATAATACTCAGGGCTTAGGCACGACTTTTTTGAATGTAAAAAATCAGCATGTTGTCATTAGCCAGCTTTTTTCTTTTCTTGTATTACTGCTCTTTTTAAGAAGAGTCGGTCTCGTTTGCTTTATCGTCAACGTGGCAGTGACATTTCTTTACCGGAAATTGGTCATAAGTAAAGTTGGCGGCTTTAATGGAGATACTTTAGGTGCGTGTTCTCCAATTTCTCAAGTCGTATTTCTATTGACGTTAGTTGTAATGCGAGGGTCTTTATGAAAATTTATCTGATTAGGCATGGAGAAACGGATTATAATCGTCAACATTTATTTTACGGAAAAACAGATGTCTCACTAAATGAAACAGGCGTACAACAGAGCTATTTTCTGAAGGAAAAATTAGCGGATATGAAGGTTGATACGCCTGTTTATACGAGCAGCTTAAAACGGACGATCGAGACAGGCAAATTGATTTTTCCAAACCATTCGATGATTTCGTTGAAGGAGCTGGATGAAAAGGATTTTGGATTGTGGGAAGGCTTGAACGCGGATCAGATCAATAAAGAATTTCCGATGGAATGGAACAAATGGCTACTGTCACCTTTTGAGGTTACGCCGACGAATGCGGAAAAGTTTTCAGACTTTCAAGATCGTATTCTAAAATGCGTCAGAGAGATTCTCCAAAAGAAACAAGATTTCATACTTGTGGGTCATCTTGGTGTGCTGCGAGTGATCCTGAAGAATTGCTTTCCCGCGTATAAATTTTGGGAAATCGCATTGGAACAGGGAAACTACACGATGATAGAGGTCAAAGAGTCTGATTTTAAAATAATTGCATGGAATAAATAGAACGTCTATTTCATAAAGTATTAATGGAAATAGAATCGCGCTTCTAAAATGTTGCCGTAAATTTGTAACTGTTAGAAAATCATATCGAATAGATTACAACAAACCGTTTAATCCAAACGGTTTTTTTGTTCTTTACAATAAAAGTTTATTAAGGATGAGAAAAAGTGGCTATAATGACTATTTTTAGGCTAAACTAGAAAAATAATTGATTTGAGCTTTTCAATTCTCACCCAAACAAGTAGATAACCGTACAATCGGGGTTGAATGACTATCTCGTTGCCTAAGAAAGGATTATTGAATGAAAGTTTACAAGCGTATCTTATTGATCGTTTTAGGAATATTGCTGGTTTTTGAATGCTATTTAATTTTTTCCTTTGTTCAAGGATATGAATCTACAAAGCATAACCTCCCGAAGCAAAAGGTCGCTTTCAATGGAGAAGAGGCGCCAGATGAAAATGATTTGAATATCTTGATTATTGGCACCGACTCTCGAGGTGAAGATCGAGGCCGCTCGGATTCCTTGATGATCGCGCATTATGATCAAAAAAGCCAACAGCCGAAGTTAATATCGATTATGCGCGACAGCTATGTTGATATTCCAGGCTATGGAAAAGATAAGATCAACGCCGCCTACTCATATGGTGGAATTGAACTAGTTCGTAAAACCTTGAAAGAAAATTTTGATATACCTATTGAGTATTACGTTACGATCAATTTTGATCATTTTAAAGAAGCAATCGATAGTTTGTTCCCGAAAGGAGTGGAGATCGATGCTGAAAAAGATCTCGATTTAGACCAAGTTTTTATTAAAGCCGGCAAACAGAAGATGGATGGCAACACGCTATTGCAGTATTCGCGCTTTAGAGAAGACGAGGAAGGGGATTTTGGCCGTATTCGACGACAACAGCAAGTACTTTCCGGAATCTCGCAGCAAGTCACCAATGTTACTTCATTAAGTAGATTACCGAAAACAACTGGGAAATTATTAGGTTATGTGGATACCAACTTATCTGAAAGTACGATTCTAAGTGTCGGAAAAGATTTTGCTCTAGGCAATACCAAAAAAATCGAAACACTCGCAATACCAATCGATAAATCTTGGGAGTTCAACAACAACACACCCAGCGGAAGTGTATTGGAGTTAGATACAGCGGCAAATACTAAAGCAATCCAAAAGTTTTTGACCGAATAGTTGAAATACCGCTTTATGACGATGTATTGGAATAAATAGGTTCATTCTTTAATGGATTAGATAAAAATATAGGTATTCAAGTGTCATTTTTTAGACAAATTGTCCATTTTGTTTATTAACACTTTTGAATGATTATAGTTATAATCTTCATTGAGAGGAATGAATTTAACAATGAAGAAATTAGTTCTAATAGTATCATTTGTCCTACTAGCTCACAGTATCTTTCAGTTTGCTACAGTGGTAGACGCAGACACGATTGAGTTGGGAACAGAAACAACTAATAGTGAAAGCCCAGTTGGTGACTTAACAAATAGAAAGGCTGAAATTGATGAAGCGCTAAAAACGGCGCAAGAACAATTTGAAACTCGCCAAAAACAAATAGCTCAAGATATTATCAATACTCAACAACGTTCACAAAAAAGGCACGAGGATCTTCATAATGACTTTAAAACAATTCAGAATCAAATGGATCAGATCCACAGCAACTTTCAAACTCATTTCAATGAGGTGACGGGACGCGTTCAAGAGGATCATACAGCGATTGAAACACAATGGACACAAGCTAAAGAGCAGTTAGATCAAGCAAGAGCAGATTTCAACAAAAAAATCGCTGATGCTAAAAAATTACAAAAAACTTTGGAGGAAGATCGAAAGACGATCGATCAAAACCTCTCAACTGCCAAGAATAGCGCACAATCGGTGCATGTTCAGTTAACGGATGGAGCTCTGAATGCAAAAAAAGCTGTTTCCGATGTGCAAGATCGTTCAGAAGATATCAATGGAACTGTCAATCGGATCAAAGCAATATTAAATTCTGCAGGTGAGGATCTTTCAACGGATGGGTCAAGAGTAACACCAGTTGCAGCAAAAAAAGTAGTGCAATCAAAAGAAGCTGCTTCGTCACAACAGGAAAATACAACAGAGCAAGCGAAGGAATATCCTAAGACAAATGATCAATCGAATATTTTCCTTTCATTGCTTGGCTTTGGGATTATTGGAAATTTGGTGCTTTATTACTTGAGGCAAAATCATAATTAGTGAAAGATTTAAGAGTAGATATCCTTTTAAGAAATCAAAAGGGATATCTTTTTTTTTAATCTGACTCCTTCTGGGGCAAATGTAAAAATTTCGATTATATCAAGTTGAAATAGTGTGGTGTAGACTCTTGTTGATGTGATTTGTGTTAGAATACGTCTGTTACTACTACTTGAAAAGAGGAATAGGATGACAAAATCTACTTCGGCTTATGTCCACATTCCATTCTGTGAACATATCTGTTACTACTGTGACTTCAATAAAGTTTTTCTTGAAGGGCAGCCTGTAGATGAATATATTGAAGCGTTGTTGAAAGAGGCGCGCTTATCGTTGATACAGAATCCGGTGAATAAAATGGAAACACTTTATGTCGGCGGCGGTACGCCGACATCATTAAATGCCGAACAATTTGATCGTCTGCTAAGCGGGCTGCGAGAAATTCTTCCGTACAATAATGGAGAATTTACAGTAGAGGCGAATCCTGGTGATTTGTCTGCAGATAAATTGGATGTGATGAAAAATTATGGTGTGAATCGTTTATCAATGGGCGTCCAAACTTTTGATGATCGGCTGTTGAAAAAAATCGGGCGTAAGCACACCGCGCAGGATGTGTATGATACGATTCGTTTATTAGAAGAGAAAAATTTTTCTAATGTAACGATTGATTTGATTTATGCGTTGCCAGGTCAAAGTTTAGAAAGCTTTCGCGACACGGTTGAACGAGCATTAGCGCTCGATTTACCTCATTATGCGTTGTATTCTTTGATTTTAGAGAATCAAACGATGTTCATGAATTGGGTACGGCGAGGGAAGATGCAGCTGCCGGAGCAAGAACTAGAGGCACAGATGTACGCTGAGACGATTGAAGCGATGGAAAAAGCAGGACGTAAGCAATACGAGATCAGTAATTTTGCAAAACCTGGTTTTGAAAGTCAACACAATCTAGTTTACTGGAATAATCAAAATTATTTTGGGCTTGGAGCAGGAGCCAGTGGTTATCTTGGAGATCGGCGCTACAAAAATCGCGGACCGATCCAGCATTATCTGAAGTCATTGAATGACGATCAATTGCCAATGCTCGAAGAGGAATACTTAACTCAAAAGGAACAGATTGAAGAAGAGATGTTCTTAGGCTTAAGAAAAATTTTAGGTGTTGAAAAATCGGTTTTTGAAGCTCGTTTTGGTCAAAGCATCATGGAAATTTATGGCGATACGGTGGAAAAATTAAAACGGCAAAAACTACTGGTAGAGACAGATTCAAGAGTTTTTCTAACAAAAGCAGGCTTATTTCGAGGAAACGATGTTTTTGAAAAATTTCTGTTGAATAAAGACAATTAGCACTCTCGTTGTGAGAGTGCTAATTTTTTATTTTTTTCGCTTGACTTCTATAGCGGATGTGGTATATTAATAATCGAGTTAGCACTTAAAAAGAAAGAGTGCTAACTAAAGGATGAGAAGAATGTTAACTGAAAGACAAAAACTGATTCTCAGCTTGATCATCCAAGACTTTACCAACACGGGTCAACCGGTCGGGTCAAAAAGTTTGATGGAAGAAGGCGTAAAAGCAAGTTCCGCAACTATCCGCAATGACATGAAGGCATTAGAAGAATTGGGTATGTTGGAGAAAACTCACTCTTCATCAGGACGGATTCCTTCAGCTTTAGGCTATCGTTATTATGTGGATCATCTATTGACGCCAGCTAAGGTGAGTAATCAAGAAGTAGATCAAATTCGCAGATCCTTAAAAAAAGATATTCATGAGATCGATGATATCATTCAACAGTCTGCCAAGATACTTTCGCAAGTTACCAGCTACACGGCGTTTTCGCTCGGCCCCGAAATGAAAGATCGGACATTGACTGGTTTTCGAATCGTTCCGTTGAATGATCGGCAAATATTGGCGATTATTGTCACAGATAAGGGAAATGTCGAGAGTCAAGTTTTTCGAATACCGGAGAATGTTGCCAGTCAAGACTTGGAGAAAATGGTCCAAATTATCAATGATCGTTTAGTCGGTCAGCCTTTGGTGAGCGTTTACCAAAAACTGAGGACTGAAATTCCAATGATCTTACATCGCTATTTCCAAACGACTGAGGGAATCAGCCACTTGTTTGATGTGATTTTGAATGATGCCTTTGAGGATAAAGTGTTTGTAAGTGGACGAATGAATATCTTGAATTTCAATCCCGATCAGGACCTCAATCATGTGAAATCAATGTATTCATTGATGCAGAATTCAGATGAATTGACGCAATTATTGTTGCCTTCTGACAACAATATTCACGTTCGAATCGGAACTGAGATGGAAAATGACTTGTTCGACCATTTAAGCATGATCCAGGCAAATTATGAAATACGCGGACATGGTCGTGGGACGATCGCATTATTAGGTCCAACGTCGATGCCGTATTCAAAAATCTTTGGGTTATTGGAAGTTTTCCGATACGAGTTGACAAATGCATTGGACGATTATTACCGTTCTCTGGATTTGTATCACTAGGAACGATTCCTAAAAAGAAAGGAAGTACGCGCAGTGGCAAAAGAAAAGAAGCGAGAAGTTGAAGAAGAATTAGAAGAAGTTGAGACGACTGAAAATGATTCGACTGAAAAAGAAGCGGAAGGCATTGATATTCCAGAAGTTTCCGAAGTTGAGGAGTTGACTGGCAAGTTCAATGAAATGGAAGATAAATTCTTGCGAGCTCGTGCTGAAATCGCAAATATGTCTAACCGCAACAAAAATGAACGAGAACAATTAATTCGCTATCGTTCACAAGATCTTGGTAAGAAATTATTACCAGCGATCGATAATTTAGAAAGAGCCCTAGCAACGGAAGTTACTGACGATCAAGGAGCCAGCCTTAAAAAAGGGGTAGAGATGGTTCTTGAAAGTTTAACTGTTGCATTAAAAGAAGAAGGCATCACAGAAATCAAAGCTGATGGTGAGACCTTCGATCCGAATCTGCACCAAGCAGTCCAAACTGTTCCTGCAGAGGATGGAGTGAAGCCGGAGACGGTAGTAAATGTCTTACAAAAAGGGTATCAGCTGCATGATCGCGTGTTGCGTCCAGCAATGGTGATCGTAGCTCAATAATGTATTCTACTAAAAATTTAAACATATAATGGAAAAGGAGATTTTCAACTATGAGTAAAATTATCGGTATTGACTTAGGTACAACAAACTCAGCAGTCGCTGTCTTAGAAGGCGGAGAAGCTAAAATCATTACGAACCCAGAGGGAAATCGTACGACACCTTCTGTTGTGTCATTTAAAAACGGCGAAATCCAAGTCGGTGAAGTAGCGAAACGTCAAGCAGTTACGAACCCTCATACGATTTCATCTATCAAACGTCACATGGGTGAAGCTGGTTTTAAAGTGGAAGCAGACGGCAAAAATTATACACCGCAAGAAATCTCAGCAATGGTGTTACAATACATCAAAGGTTTTGCTGAAGATTATTTGGGTGAAAAAGTTGAGAAAGCCGTTATCACTGTACCTGCTTACTTCAATGATTCACAACGTCAAGCAACGAAAGATGCTGGTAAAATCGCTGGTTTGGAAGTTGAACGTATCGTCAACGAACCGACTGCCGCAGCATTAGCTTACGGTTTAGATAAAACAGATAAAGATGAAAAAATCTTAGTATTTGACCTTGGCGGTGGTACTTTTGACGTATCGATCCTTGAATTAGGGGATGGCGTATTCGACGTATTATCTACTGCTGGTGACAACAAACTAGGTGGGGATGACTTTGATAACAAGATCATCGATTATTTAGTTGCTGACTTCAAACAAGCAAACGGTATTGATTTATCTAAAGACAAAATGGCTATGCAACGTTTGAAAGACGCTGCTGAAAAAGCGAAAAAAGATTTATCAGGTGTCAGCTCAACACAAATCAGCTTGCCGTTTATCACAGCTGGCGATGCTGGTCCATTACACTTAGAAACAACATTGTCTCGTGCGAAATTTGATGAAATCACTGCTGATCTAGTTGAACGTACGAAAGCACCTGTTCGTCAAGCATTGAAAGATGCTGGCTTGTCTCAATCAGATGTAGACGAAGTAATTTTAGTCGGCGGTTCTACACGTATTCCTGCAGTTGTTGAAGCTGTACGTAAAGAGACTGGCAAAGAACCTAACAAATCTGTTAACCCGGATGAAGTAGTAGCGATGGGCGCTGCAATTCAAGGTGGGGTTATTACTGGTGACGTGAAAGATGTCGTATTACTAGACGTAACACCATTATCATTAGGTATCGAAACAATGGGCGGCGTGTTTACTAAATTGATCGATCGCAACACAACGATCCCAACAAGTAAATCGCAAGTATTCTCAACAGCTGCTGACAATCAACCTGCTGTAGACATCCATGTATTACAAGGTGAACGTCCGATGGCTGCTGATAACAAAACGTTAGGTCGTTTCCAATTAACAGATATTCCAGCTGCACCACGTGGAATCCCTCAAATCGAAGTAACATTTGATATCGATAAAAATGGTATCGTAAATGTTTCTGCAAAAGATCTAGGAACTCAAAAAGAACAAAAAATCACGATCAAATCTTCATCAGGTTTATCAGACGATGAAATCGAACGTATGGTGAAAGACGCTGAAGCAAATGCGGATGCCGACAAAGCGCGTAAAGAAGAAGTTGATCTACGCAACGACGTTGATGCTTTACTATTCTCAGTTGATAAAACATTGAAAGAATTAGAAGGCAAAGTTGACGCGGATGAAGTGAAGAAAGCTGAAGACGCTCGTGATGAATTAAAAGCAGCGGTTGAAGCCAATGATATCGAACAAATGAAAGAAAAACGTGATGCATTGAACGAAATCGTACAAAACTTAACGGTTAAACTTTACGAACAAGCAGCACAACAACAAGCAGAGGCTGATCCAAACGCAGCTCAAGGCGGCGCGGATGATGTCGTGGATGCTGATTTTGAAGAAGTTAACGATGACGACAAATAATTGATTCGTTACGAAAGGCCAAAGTCATCGCTTTGGCCTTTTTTCTTTCAAGATTGGTGATTCCTTTAGAAAAAATCTAAGAAAAGTATCGTATCGAATTTGAATTGTGATACAATACTAACGATTCTATGAATTATGGAGGGAAGCCAATGGCTACAAAACGTGATTATTACGAAGTCCTTGGGGTACAAAAGGGTGCTTCGGATGATGAAATCAAAAAGGCATACCGCAAGCTTTCCAAACAATACCATCCGGATATCAATAAAGAAGCCGATGCGGAAGAAAAGTTCAAAGAAATTTCTGAAGCATATGAAATTTTAAGCGATCCGCAAAAACGTGCTGCTTATGACCAATATGGACATGCAGGGACCGATCCAAACTTTGGTGCTGGCGGAACGGGCGGCTTCGGTGGCGCTGGTGGATTTGGCGGAGCAGGCGGCTTTGGATTCGAAGATATTTTTGAATCTTTCTTCGGTGGCGGTGGTACGCGTCAAGCAGACCCTAAAGCACCTAGACAAGGTTCAGATCTGCAATATTCGATCAACTTGGAATTTGAAGAAGCTATTTTTGGTGTGGAAAAAGATATTAAATACAATCGTGAAGAAACTTGTCACACCTGTAACGGAAATGGTGCGAAACCTGGCACGCAACCAGAGGTTTGTCACAAGTGTCATGGCTCTGGCTCGATCAATGTGGAACATCAAACACCGCTTGGCCGTGTGATGAGTCGTCAAACCTGTGATGTTTGTCATGGAACAGGGAAAGAAATCAAAGAACCTTGTCCAACTTGTCATGGTTCTGGTCATGAAAAACGTCCTCATACAGTCAAGGTGAAAGTCCCTGCTGGTGTGGAAGACGGCCAACAAATGCGTTTAGCCGATCAAGGTGAAGCGGGAATCAATGGCGGACCTTATGGCGATCTTTATGTGGTCTTCAAGGTGAAACAAAGTGATATCTTTGATCGTGATGGGGCAGAAATTTATTACACCTTGCCGTTAAGCTTCGTTCAGGCAGCATTAGGTGATGAAATCAATGTTCCGACTGTTCATGGCGATGTGAAATTAAAGGTCCCTGCTGGAACGCAAACAGGTGCTAAGTTCAGACTTCGCGGCAAAGGTGCGCCTAGATTACGTGGGAACACAAATGGGGATCAACAGGTGACGGTGAAAATCATTACACCGAAGAATCTGAATGACAAACAGCGTGAAGCGTTGCGGGCATTTGCTGAAGCTGGCGGACAAACAGTAAGTGAACAAAAAGAAGAAGGTTTCTTTGGTAAGATGAAGGATGCCTTTGGCGGAAAGAAATAATATTAGAGGTTCAATCAATTGAGTATTGATTGAACCTCTTTTTTCTTTTACTATTGGTAAGAAGAGAATACGTGTTGAAGGAGGTTCCTATGGATAAGTTAGACAAGTTACTTGATCGTATGACCAGAGACATGATGCATTATTTTATTGCTGGCGGACTCGCTGAACCTGATGGCCTTATTCGCACCGTTGAATTCTTTTTAAGTTTTGTTGATAAAGGAAAATTGGGCAGTAAGCTTTTAGATAAGCAAGTGGTGAAAGAGGCGTTGGTCCACCACATGCCTAAGCACATGCCCCTATTCATCGATGAGAGTTTTTACGCGTATCAAATTCTTCTCGATTTATACAGCGCGTTGTACCATGAGAAAATAATTACTGAAGAAGATTGCAAAGAGATGCATTATTTTATCTATCTGAACAAAACAGCTTTTTTAACTCGGATGAGCAATCCGAATTACTGGTCCAAAACTAAGTTGGCGATCATGGATGAATGGCGTGAGGGGAATTTTGAAGTTGAAGATCCGTATAATGTTGAGCATTATGATTTAGAGGAGTCACCAAGAAAAAAACTTCCTGACAATATCTTGATATTTCCAGAACAGAAGAAGGAGCAGGAAAACGTTACAGGATATATTGTTCGCGTGGATTTGAAAGGATACAGACCACCAATTTGGCGCCGTCTAAAGATTCCAGCAGGTATAACTTACGAACATCTTCATCGTATTTTACAAATTGTCTTTGATTGGGAGAATAGTCACCTTCACGCTTTCTTTATAGATCGTACCAAGATGATTGGCCCCAATGACCTAGAAATGTCGCAATATGCTGAGGAACAGCGATTTATTGCTGAAGATTTCTATGCGGGAGCAAAAATTAACTATATATATGACTTTGGTTGCGACTGGCAACATCTAATCGCTGTTGAAAAGGTCATTACTGATAATGAAGCAGAGTTTCGACATGCTGTTTGTGTAAAAGCTAAAGGAGATACACCGGTTGAAGATTCGCGAGGGAATGAAATCTGGCAATCACTTGATTTGATAACGATGAATGAGCGCCTGGAGCAAGTAGAGTTTTAAATTGCTTAGAGAAGATAACTGTGAAGTATAAGTCTGGGATATTTTTTTCCAGCTTATTTTTTTGAGAGATAAACAAAAAGCAGCTTCAAGTAAAGAAGCTGCTAATCTCTAAAGATAAATCGTTTGAATCCGCGATACTTTTTTTCACCTTGAACAGGGGCGTTATCAGTAATCAGCAGAGCAATCATGACAAAACCAATCCAGCTGTCACGAGAATATAGCACGTATTCAGGGAGCCATTCGTTGGCATATTTATCTTTATATTCTTTTAATCCTCCAAATGAGTAAAAACGCGAGCCGAAATTATAGACCAAATAGGCAATTCGTTCTTGCGTAAAACTTTTCCGTGAAGTTCCAACGTTGGCTAAGGGCGCCATGCCAAGATCGAAATACTCGATCCCCATTACGTCACGCATGTATTGGAATAGATTGATAAAAAGAAAATCCATCGTACCACTTGGAGCTTTTTCTGGACTGTGACGCATCAGGTCGATTGTTCCGATGTTTTCAGTATAGGTTGGCATAAAATTTGCGAAAGCCACGATCTCATCATTACTGTTTTTTATCACGGCAATCGGTGCCCGCTGAAGATAGTCCTCCGAGAAGAAACCAAGAGAGAATCCTTTTTCCTTACGGCCATTAAGCCATTCATCAGAAATTTCTCTCAAAGCAGCCATTGTTTCATTTGAAAATGGAGGCTTGAGAACATCGAACTGGTAGCCTTCCTTAAGTACCTTGTTGAAGCTGGCACGCTGCCCCTTCATTTTCTTGCCGCTCATGGTAAAGTCTGGCAAGTGGACATGTGCACGTTCACCGAACTTGATGAAATCGTAACCGAACTCATGAAGAATCATGACCATCTCTTCGCTATTTTCATAAAAGACCGGCAAATAATTATAGCGATCCACTTCATTGATTAAAGCCTCTGTTGCAGCCTCAAAATCACTTTTCTGACCGGAAGGATCTCCCATGATTAAAATTTTATTGTTGAAGGTCGATAACTGGAAGAAGACAGTATCTTCTTCGCCATTATTATAATAAAAGACTTTTTTATCTTTCAGAAAAACAAGTTGGCTGTCAGGATTGCCTCCATAAGTCTCCAAAATGTGCTGAACTCGAGCCTCATCTAATGCTTCGCCGACTTGTATCCGTTTGTTCTTCAAAAAGCGTAATAGCAGCAAAATGATAAAGGTGACAATTAAAATTGCAACAAAACCGACGATCCAGATCTTTTCGCTGGGAAATAAGAAGAATTCTGGCAGATGGTGACGATGATGGATTTTTGGGCTGTTATAAACACCAATAATAATATACAAAATGGTTAGGCCGCCCATGATGATCGCATCAATCGTTATCCATTCGGCCGAATAAACGAGCTGCTCTCTAAACAATTCGTTTTTTGAAAAAATAACAAACAGCAATAATAATGCTAGGAAAAAACCCGTTGAAATTCGAAAACCCGCCAGTAAAGAATACAAAAATGTTAATGTCACAATAATAATCGTAGGGATATAGGCTCTCCTCACTCGAGCAGAAATTCCTCGACCTGAAACGATCAACAGAAATCCCAGTAAAATGGCAGGAAAGACCACAATCACTCGCGAGTGGATCGGATTTAATCGCTGTAATAAGGGTATTCGGATGAATGCTTCAGGTATTGTCGCTGATAACACCAGCATGATCCCAGTAAAATATAACAAAAAGCTTTCAAATTTATGAGCTAACTCTTTTAACAGACTAACTGGAATCCCTTTGTAGCGCGTATTGATCGTAGTACCAATATTTTTGAAGAAGAGAATCAATCCGATAGCAAAGGGGATCAGATAATAAAAGAGACGGAACAGTAAAAGCCATGCGATGACAGTTTCTCGCGGTGTGCCTAGCGCAGACAAGCCAATGATCATCATCAAGTCAAAACTGCCGAGTTCTCCAGGGATCATCGAAGCGATCCCGATCACTGTTGCAGCAATAAATAACGGAACAACATCACGGATGTTGATGTGAATTCCCATCAAAAGACCAGTAGAAATAAAGCTTACTAAAACACCGGTCCATTCAAGAAATGAGGTCCCGATCAATTCAAGACGATGAGAACTTTTCAGATCCCCCAGATACTCACCTTTACCAAAAATACTTAGACAGAAGACAATCGGGAAATATAATCCGCCGCCGATCAGCCAAATCCAATATTGGCGCAAGTATTGATTATGATCGTCAAACATCACCAAAAAGAAAGATATCAAGGCATAGATAGATAAGCCGGACATGGTAAAGACTAGAATTTTTGACAAGGCTTGAACCACTTTTTTTCCGGAGGTTTGCTTGCCATAAAATTCAGAGCGCAAGCCTGCGCTGACGAAACCGCCAAAACCAGCAATATTGTTTAGAGTATTAACCAGCCAACTTGTTTCGAAAATGTAAAGTTTTTTCGGCTTTTGCTCTAAGATATTATTCAATGTGAAGTCATAGCCGATCATCGGTGTGACCGAAACCAGTCCGATTAACGCCATCAGTAATATGTTCAAGGGACTGATTTTACCAAAAATCGTTGATAGCTGATTAAAGGAAATCGTTTTTGCAATATTTGATAATTCAAATAGAACAATGATAATCACAGAGATTAAAAAGATCGTTTTGAATTTTCTTAAATGTATTTTGAACCATTCAATAAGTTTTTCCACCAAATCATTCCTCTTCGATTAGAAATTGCAGAACTTCTTGATTGAAGCGTTTTGGATTTCTGCGTGCAAACATATGACCTTGCCCTGAAACGATTGCAAAACTTGCATTAGGTATTGAACGAGCGATGTACATTGAATGCTGTGTCTTGATTGAATCGTGTTTTCCTACGATTACTAGCGTAGGGGCTTGAATCTGATTCAAATCCTCCGTGGATAATCCGATGTCACGGAAGAGTAAGCGTAAAATTGGCAAGAAATTCCGCATTCCTGTATCAATAAACGCACCCACCCAAACGATGGCGTATTGTACATAGCTCAATAGATGAGGGATCGTTCGAACACCTTTGGGTACAGTGTTGCCGGCGTTCAGAATTAAATGATCGACCTTATCGGGATACATGCGAGCAAAAACCATGGCTAAATTAGCGCCATCGCTAAATCCTAGAAGATCCGCGCAACTGATTTTTTCTTGCGCCATGATCGTGGCAAGATCTTCTGCCATCAGCTGAAAGCTTGTCTCTTTTTGCGTATTAGTTGAACGCCCATGGCCACGACTATCTACGACATAAACGTTAAAATGCTTGCTGAAACTATTTAATTGCTTTGAAAAGTATCTTCCACTGCCGCCATTGCCGTGGAGCAAAAAGAGCGCTGGACCTTCGCCGTATTTTTCATAATAAATTTCTGATCCATCACGCATGTGAGCAACTTTTTTTTCATTTTTCACAACATCACCTACCAGTGATAAGTATACCGATTTTTTTGAATCTTGCACATCAATTTAATTATTGTAGGAAATGAAATCTTTAGAATGATTAATTAAATATAAAAGTATTTATTTTTGCTTTTAAAAGGTTGGCTGCTTCTTGTAGTATTGAAAAAGAAAAAAAGAAGATGGTTGGGCAAATTTTATGTTGAAAATAATCGGGAAACTATTAAAAGTAATTATTACACTGATTATTCTGGTGGCTCTTGTAGTTGGCGGGATTTTTGCAGTTCGAACCTATAAAAATACAAAGACAGTAAACAGTTACCGCAGCGATGTACAAACCTTGGCAGATCAAGCTGGGGTGGGAGAATATACAGATATAATTCTAGGTATCATGTATACTGAATCTAAAGGTCGGGGAACTGATCTGATGCAAAGTTCGGAAAGTGCTTATGGCAGCCGAGGAAAAATCAGCAGTCAGCAAGAAAGTATTGAAAATGGGGTCAAGCATTTCTCCGATAGCTATAAACAAGCAAAAGCAGCTGGGTGCGACCTCAATACAGCAATCCAAGCTTATAACTACGGAACAAAATATATTCAGTATGTTCATGATCATGGCGGTAAAAACAGCGTTGAATTAGCTGAAGAGTATTCTCGCGATGTACTTTCTCCAGGTTATGGGAATGATCAGCAACACACGTATCGTTACATGCAATTGCAGTCATTGTTGTATAATGGGGGTTACTTATACCAAAACGGCGGAAACATGTTTTATGCTGAAATCGTGCAAATGAATAAACGCTTTATCACATTCTTTCAAACGTTTCAAAATAGTTAAAATAATGAGCGGAAAGCTTGTAATAATAAAGAAATATGCTAAAATGATAGACGTATAAGTTTGTCTAAAAAAATCGCGCTGTTCGAAAGAAGAATTGGGGCGATTTTTTACGGCTGTTATCATATTTTTTGGGAATTGGGGTGAGGTTTTTGGTGCAAAGAATTCCCCAACAGGTCATTGATGAGGTTCGTGAAAAAACAAATATCGTCGAGGTGATCGGACAATATGTCCAATTAAAAAAATCCGGCAAAAATTATTTGGGGCTATGTCCATTTCACGAGGAGAAAACTCCGTCATTTTCGGTTGCTGAAGACAAGCAGATATTTCACTGTTTTGGTTGCGGCAAGGGAGGCAATGTTTATACCTTTTTGCAGGAACTAGAAGGAATTAGTTTTCCTGAAGCAGTAAAAAAAGTTGCCGACATTGAACAAATTCCTTTAGATATCGAAATCTCTACCGAACCTGTCAATCAAACGTCAACAGGGCAGCAGCAATTGATTGCATTGCATGAGCGTACTCGTGATTTGTATCATCACTTATTGATGAACACGAAGGTGGGCGAAGCGGCCTTAGGGTACCTTCATGATCGTGGATTAAGCGATGAGCTGATCACTGAGTTTAAGATTGGTTTTGCGCCTAGTCAGCGAGAATTTTTGGTTCAAGTGGCTCAACAGGATAAAGTGAACGCTGATTTAATGGAACGTAGTGGGTTATTTATCCGACGGGATGATGGCAGCTTTAGTGATCGTTTTTATCAACGCGTTATGTTTCCTTTGAATGATTTTCGTGGGAAACCGATTGGATTTTCCGGACGTTTGCTTAAAACAGAAGATTTTCCTGGCGAAGATCAGCCAAAGTATCTAAACTCACCAGAAACAGAGCTATTCAACAAACGGCAAGTCTTGTTCAATTTTGACAAGGCGCGTAATGAGATTCGTAAGCAAGGCGAAGCGATTCTTTTTGAGGGGTTCATGGATGTTCTGGCTGCTTGGCAGGCTGACATCAAAATTGGATTAGCCTCGATGGGAACTAGCTTAACCGAACAACAGATTTCAGCGATTGAGCGGGTGACTGGTCAAGTTGTGATCGCCTATGATGGTGATGATCCTGGGCAGGCAGCTACAGACCGAGCACTTACAATCTTAGGAGAACATAGTCGATTGAATCTTGCCACGGTGAGTGTTCCGGAGAAACTTGATCCGGATGAATATTTGCGAAAGTATGGTGTAAATGAGCTTCAAAACTTATTGCAGCATGGTCGTCAGACGCCCTTTGCTTTTAAGATGCACTATCGCAAAAGAGGTCTGAATCTTGAAAATGAGTCGGATCGCTTGAATTATTTGGAAGTTGTCATGCAGGATTTGGCAAAGGTTCAGTCACCGGTTGAACAAGATCTATATTTAGGGCAGTTAGCGAACGAATTTCATTTGACTCGAGAAAGCTTAAAACAGCAGTTGCAAATGGTTCGACAGACAATTCGTACCGAACGACGCCAGCAACAAACTCCGGTTTCTCCGGCACCGATTCAAACTGTCAAAAAAGTCTTGACCAAGGAAGAAAAAGCCGAGCGAATGTTATTGTATCGCAGTATGAATGAAAGCTCGATTCGCGAACAGTTGGTTCAAACAGACTTTCAGTTTATTCACGATCAGTACCAAGAATTGCTTCTTTACTTAGATAGTTATATGATGGTTCATGGAAATTTTGTTTTGGCAGACTTCCTGAACTATTTAAAAGAGAATGAGATGAAACAGTTAGCCATCGACATCTCTATGATATCCATGTCAGAGGATAGTAATGAACGTGAAATCTATGATCTGATGCGGGTGATTTCTCAATCTGGCATTGCTGAAGAAATAAAAAAACGACAAAAAGAGCAGCTTGAAGCCAGAAAAAGCGGAAACCAGCAACGGGAATTAGAATTGACAGTTCAAATTATCGAATTGACGAAACGCTTGAAACAAGCCTAGAAGTGAAAGGGGCATTTATTTTATGGCAGATGTAAAAAATAAAAAAGAGTACGAAAAAGCTGTAGCAGCCTTCATCAAGGAAAAGAAACCATTGGGACAGGTGGTTTATGATGAGCTAACGAATCGTTTAGCGACTCCTTATGAATTAGGTGCAGAGGCAATGGATCAATTGATCCAAAAAGTTGAGGATGCTGGAATCAGTGTTGTTGACGAAAATGGTGAACCTTCTAAGGCTAGCTTGAAACAAAATGAAAAAACAGCGAAGGAAGCCCAAAAAGAAGACTTATCGGCCCCAACTGGTGTCAAAATCAATGACCCAGTTCGTATGTATTTAAAAGAAATCGGACGCGTGTCGTTGCTGACCGCTGAAGAAGAGGTTGAACTTGCCTTATTGATTGAACAAGGAGATCAAGAAGCCAAGCAACGTTTAGCAGAAGCTAATTTACGTTTAGTTGTAAGTATCGCAAAACGGTATGTTGGACGGGGAATGCAATTCCTTGATTTGATTCAAGAAGGAAATATGGGTCTAATGAAGGCTGTTGAAAAATTTGACTACCGCAAAGGATTCAAATTCTCGACTTATGCGACTTGGTGGATTCGTCAAGCAATCACCCGTGCGATCGCTGACCAAGCTCGGACGATTCGTATCCCGGTTCACATGGTTGAAACCATCAACAAATTGATCCGTGTACAACGTCAATTATTGCAAGATTTAGGACGTGAACCGACTCCAGAAGAAATCGGAGCCGAAATGGACTTGCCGACTGAAAAAGTTCGTGAGATTTTGAAGATCGCACAAGAACCCGTTTCTTTGGAAACGCCGATTGGTGAAGAAGATGATTCGCATCTAGGCGATTTCATCGAAGACCAAGAGGCAACAAGCCCAGCAGAACACGCAGCTTCAGAAATGTTGAAGGAACAGTTAGAAGATGTGCTGGATACATTAACTGACCGTGAGGAAAATGTGTTACGTCTACGTTTTGGTTTAGACGATGGCAGAACCCGCACATTAGAAGAAGTTGGTCGTGTATTCGGCGTTACTCGTGAGCGGATTCGTCAGATCGAAGCGAAGGCCTTGCGGAAATTACGCCATCCTTCTCGTTCTAAACAACTAAAAGATTTTTTAGAATAGCATTATTGGGCTCCTCGAGAAATCCTCGAGGAGCT
>NZ_JCAFYN010000022.1:0-63449 GCF_059374735.1 Enterococcus sp. GPZ-007
ACGCTGAAGTTCGCTTCAGCGTTTTTTTATGCCTTCAAGCAGCCAACGAGTTTTAAAACGAAAATCTTTGAGTAATTCTTCTTCGTCCCAGTTGTTCGCAAGCATATCTGTTAATGAGTCAATCACCAGCTTCATTGAGAAATATAAAAAACTGATTTGTTCAGCTGAGGTTGTCATCTGAAAGTCATTTTTCACTAATAGTTCCTCCCAAGCAGCGACACCATGATCTGCTTCTGGTCGATAAGAAAAGAGGTAACTGTTTTGCGCTAAGAGAACTAGTTGGCGATATCGAGAGGAATCATGGTCTAGATCAACATACAACAGCAGAAAGGCTTCGATTCCTTGGAAGAAGTCGCCTTCTTGTCGGGTCATATATTCAATGATCTCGCCATGAATCTGCCCAGCGTAGTAGTGAATCAAATAGTCATAAGCATCATTCAAATCTTCAAAATATTTATAGAAAATGCCTCGGGACATTTGCAAAGCATCAACGATTTCGCTGACTTTGACTTGACTGACAGGTTTCTCATAAAAAATCGTCAGAAGTATTGTTCGAATCTCCGCCTGACGTGTTTCTGGTAAGTTTAGAAATGTTTTCTTCGGCATGGGTGACCTCCCCAAAAGGTTATCATTATTTTTATATAGTATAGCATATGAGCAAAATCGGTGACATTTTGTCACCGAAAGAGTATTCTTTCTTCAGAAAGGGTGAGAGAGATGTTTTTAGCTTGGAAAGAAATTCGCTATGCGAAATTAAGATATGGATTGATCGTTGGAATTATGATTCTTGTGGGGTATGTGGTCTTTATGCTGTCAGGATTAGCCAATGGATTGGCAGATGGTAATCGGACAGCGATCGATGATTGGAGGGCTTCGACAATTATTCTATCGGAAGATAGCAATAAAATCGCAAATGCCTCACAGCTCCAGAAAAAGGATGTCGATCGGGTAACAGCCAAAGAAAAAGCAGGCGTTGGTATCTATTCCACCGCAGTTGAGGAAAAATCAGGCGGAGAAAAGACAAACGTTTCTATTTTTGGCACAGATACAGATAATGATGCATTTATCGTTCCGAAAATTATTAAGGGACGATTGTACAAAAATAATAATGAAGTGATCGTGTCTGAAAACCTATTGTCAGAGGGGTACAAACTGCATCAGAAGATAAAAATAAATGATCAGACATTGAAAATTGTCGGTGTTACAAAAGAAACGACCTATACACTGGCACCCGTGATCTATTTGGATTACTCAACGTTTAAAACGTTGAAATACGGTTCTCAACCGACTGGAAATGAGCCAATCAACTTGATTGTGACAAAAGGAGAAACGACCATCGATAATCCAAATGGGCAGACAAAACTAGATAAAATGACGCCTGAAACCTTTATCGAAAATATTCCTGGATATACGCCAGAAAAATTAACATTGAATACGATGATCTATTTCTTATTCATTGTCGTAACAGCGATTATCGGGATTTTTATGTATGTAATTACACTGCAAAAAACCGCGATCTTTGGCGTGATGAAAGCTCAAGGAGTCTCAACGAGTTATTTGGTTCGGTCGATTTTAGCGCAGGCATTTCTAGTAGGAATCATTGGCGTTTTTGTTGCTATTGTTTTAAGCGTGGGGACTAGTTTAGTCTTACCAAGTGCGATGCCGTTTTCGGTTCATTGGACGGAGTGGGCGTTGTACAGTGTCATTTTAGTATTTGTTGCAATGATCGGCGGCTTATTCTCCATGCGCACGGTAACCAAGGTCGACCCAGTAACAGCGATTGGAGGAGAATAGGATGAGCAATGTATTAATGATGGAAAAAGTCGTAAAAAAATTCGGCCAAGGACATACAGAAGTAACAGCATTAAAAAATGTTGATTTTAACGTAGCGGAAGGCGAGTTTGTCAGCGTGATCGGACCTTCGGGTTCTGGGAAGAGCACCTTTTTGACGATCGCTGGCGGCTTGCAGACACCGACAGAAGGAACGATTACCATCAATGGATCTGATTTTGGAAAAATGAATGAAAAAACGCGTTCAAAAGCTCGTTTCAAAGAGATCGGGTTTATTCTGCAAAGTTCTAATTTGATTCCCTTTCTAAAAGTCCAAGAACAGTTTCAATTGGTAGAAAAGATTGAGAAGGAAAAAAATTCAGCAAAAATCGAAGAGCTGCTGAAATCTTTAGATATTTGGGAGCTGCGGGAGCAATACCCTAAAGCATTATCTGGTGGAGAACGTCAACGGGTGGCTATTGCTCGGTCCTTGTTCAATGATCCGCAGTTGATATTAGCTGATGAGCCAACCGCTAGTCTTGATTCAGATCATGCTTTTGATGTAGTGAAGCTATTAGCCAAGGAAGCCCATGAACGCAATAAAGCGATCGTGATGGTTACCCATGATGAACGGATGACTCAGTGGAGTGATAAAATTTATCAAATGAAAGACGGCGAACTTTTAGTGAAACAATAGTTGCCATTTTCCCTGTTTCCTGTGTATGATAGTTTAGTTGCCAGTTCTGCTTTTGGCAGTTTACTAAGTCTGAGCTGTAATCATCAATTTTAGAAATATAGATAACTTCCAGCTTAGTAGGATGGCATGCGTACGAAGATAAGGCTTTTCGATCTTTAAAAAAGTTTCTTCAGTAATGAGCTAGCAGTTCTATTTCTAGCTTTTGCAGGATTAGCAAATACAGAAATGAGAGCATCAATTTTTTAGAAAGCAGGGAATCCATGGATATTTATTTAAAAAAGGCCGCACTCCATATTGTTGATCGAGAATCAGGTGATCCGATTTACAGTCAAAGCGAACTAGATTTAACCAAAGAATATGTTCGCGAGTATTTAACGAAAAAAATTCAAAAATTATCTTCTGCCCAAACCAAAACAGGAACCTTAACAGAGGATTCAACCTTTGCCCTATTGAGCCAACAGGCGGAACATGATTTTCTATCTGTCAGCGAAAGAATCGTGGCTCGCTGGTACGAAGCGTATAAAGAAAGTGAAGAAGCGCCTAGCGCGGATGCTTTTGTCGCACTGTATGAAGAAGATACACAAATGTATCTGGCTTTTTTGAAGGTTAATTATCATGAAGGTTATACCCATATCGTTGATTCCGACGATGCTGGATTGAAAAATGAATTGATCGTGCATCGTGCCTTGCTATCAAGTAAGACACAAAAAGCCGATGAAGGCATCGTCGTTAACTTGGGTAATTTGACTTATGAAATGATTGAGAAGAAATATCCTTTCTCTGGTGAGAAACGGTTGTATTTTTCAACGCAGGTGATCGAAAGCCGTCCAGCTCCTTCTTTAGAAGAAAATGTTCGCGTGATAAAAAAAGTAGCGGAAAAAATCGGAGCTAAGTTTGAAAATCAAAAACATGATGTGATCGCAGATGTGAAGGAAGCTGTTTACGATGTAGTCGAAGAAAGCGGTCAGATTGATGCGAAAGTCGTTGCGCAAAAAGTCTTCAAGGACAATGTGTCAGCTCAAATGGCTTTCCAAGAGGAAGTTGTGGAAAAGGGCTATGTAGACCAAGCACCGCTTTTACGTGAAGTCCGTGAGATCACCGAGAAGAAATACGGCAAACAAAAGCTGAAGCTATCGAACGGCATCGAGCTGATCGTACCGTTAGATGTTTATCGGAATCCCGAATTAATCGAATTTATCAACAATCCTGACGGCACGATCTCTGTGACGATCAAGAATGTCGATGAAGTGATCAACCGTCTGTAATAGGCGGTTGTTTTCTTTTATGGGAATAGGCTAGAATAGAGAAAATATCTCTGGAGGAAAAAGATGGAAGCATATCAAGATTTTTTTCGCATTGGACAATATACCGATCCTGAAGCGATGACAGGCTGTACCGTAATTCTTTGTGAGGATGGCGTGACAGGCGGTGTCTCTGTTCGAGGCGGTTCACCAAATACACGCGACACGGATGCTTTGAAGTCTGAGAACAATCGGAAATTTGTCCACGGTGTAACGTTATCCGGCGGCAGCGCCTTCGGCTTAGCGGCAAATGCCGGGGTCGTAGACTTTTTGGAGAGTAATGGAATTGGACGAGACATGGGAATCACGTTTGTACCGAATGTTGTAGGGGCTAGCTTGTTTGATTTGCGGATCGGTCGTTCCGATGTTCGTCCGAATTATCAAGCTGGTCAAAAAGCCTGTGAAGAAGCTTTTAACGGACAGTATTTTCAGGCAGGGAATTACGGTGCCGGAACTGGCTGCAGTGTTGGCACGATCAATGGTGCGAAAAACGCCATGAAAGGCGGGATCGGTCTCCACACGATTCGACATGGAAAGCTATGGGTCACTGCAGTGATCGCGGTTAATGCTGTTGGTGATGTCTACGATGAATCGGTCGGGAAAATTATTGCTGGTGCACGTAAGCCCGGCGAAAGTAAAATTGGTTTTTCAGAAGAACTGTTTCTTGACTATTATCAAAATGAAGAAGCTTTATTTGATGGCAATACGGTGATCGGCTGCGTAATGACTAATGCGACTTTTCCAAAGGCGAAGATGAATAAATTAGCAGATATCAGTCATAATGGGATTGCACGAGCGATTCGTCCATCTCATACAACTTATGATGGGGATACTTTATTTGTTCTAGGAGCCAATCAAATCAACGCAAGTTTTGAGTCAGTATCGATTCTTGCTGTTGAAGCTGTTCGTCAGGCAATTGTAAAAGGAACACAAGCAGCAGAGACCTATGGCGATTATTTGGCTTATCAGGATGTATAGTAGAAAACAGCCAAGACAGTATGTTGTCTTGGCTGTTTCCTTTTAGTCATTTACTTGGTTCTTTCGGATATCCGTTGCTGCTAAACAGTAACGTTTATGGCTTTAGTACAAAATACTGATCCACACTCGCCTTTGCAATAAACTGCGAAAAGAGTAACTCGCAAAAAGACTAACCAAGGTTCGGCTAGTCAGTGGGGAAGTTTGATTTATTGGACACGTGGTTCAGATTCTAAGTTGTCGCTGATTTTATCTGTTTGGTTGCCAATGGCATTCTTCGCACGATTTGTTTGTTTCGATGCGAATTTTCCAGTTGTTTGGGCAGCGCTAGTTACTTTATCTTGAACTGTTTCACTGTCTTCTTCATATTCTTCGCGTGTTTTGATGTCTACAACATTGACATTGACTTCAATTACGTCTAGGTGAGTCATTTTGTCGACTTCTTCTGAGATCAATTTTTTCATTTGGTCATAAATGTTTTCAATGTCTTTGCCATATTCAACGACCACATCCATATCAACTGCAACTTGTTTTTTGCCAACTTCAGTGCTGATTCCAGAAGTAACATCGTCGCTGTTCACTAGTTTGTCTTTGATGTTAGAGAAGAAACCGCCGTCTACAGTCAATAAGCCGTCTACATTCTCCAAAGCAATGCCGATGATTTTTTGAATTACCTTGTCTTCATAAGTTAATTCGCCTTTAACATCTTTTTTTGGTTCTGTTGGTTTGATTGTTGTGTTATCCATTCTTGTTTCCTCCTAATTTTGTTAATGTATTAACTTTTTTATCAAGAAAAAGTTTATCCAGATCTGATTGGGTTAACTATTTTTTTAAATAGTCATCTAATACATGATTGTTCTTTAGATAGATGCCGAGAGCTACACCGATGATTGTGATCAAAATCAGTAAGATCGTTTTAAAAAAGCCGATGGTAAAGAATAGCACAGCTAAGATAAAACCGAGGATACCAAAGATCACAGGTAGTTTGTCTCGTGTTAAAAATTCTTGCATTGCTGTTCCTCCTATTCTACGCGCGGCCGTGTCACCGTTGTTTCCATTGGGGTTGGTTCAAACGCTTGAAGCTTTACTTTGATCGAAACCTTTTCTTCTGGTCCTAATAAATCCCGAAGCATAGTTTCGACATTCTTTGCCCAGTGATCTGTCTGACCGACTAAGCCTGATGTTTTCTTCAATTGCCCGCGAACATTCACTCTAATTTTATTTTTCGTCGCTGCCACATTAACTTTGGGATTGTCCATAAAGTCTTCCTGTTTGATACTTGTCCGAACATAACCTTCGATTGCTCGTTTATCCAAAGCTAATTTTCCGCGTTGTTCTTTTAAAACAAATTTGGTTACTCTCTTCGGATAGAATAGGATCACGAAGATTCCGATCACCGTTAAGATCGCTAAAGCTGCTGCTACCCAGAATAAATAGAGCTGAGCATATTCATTAGTTAGTACAAATTGCTGCAGTGAACTGAAATCTAACGGATTTGAAGCGATAAAGTAATAGATTGCTACGACGGATAGAAAAATAGAAAGTAAAACCAATGAAAAAATAATTAGGATGGTTTTGAGAACTTTGTTCATACCGCACCTCCTCACTTCAATATTTTTAAATTGTTTACAGTAAAATAATAAAATGTTACCCCTTTTTTGTAAAAAAATATGCTTGGTTTTTGATTAGATGAACTATTTTATTCTGATTAAAACGTTATAACTAGAAGAATAATTATTTAATTAACGTTTTTTCGTTTTTTTTATCATTGTAGAAAAAAAAGAGGGAGCAGGACTTTTGAATAAAAAAAAGAAGTGTGCTAAATAAATCAGACACACTTCTAACTATGAAAAATCATTATTTTTCTTTCCATTTGCGGTAACGTCGATAGAGACTTTCGATGACTAAAAACAAGATGGAAAGTCCGGCTACCGAATAGCCAAAGACGCCCAAGTCTGAGATCAAAGTATCCCCTTGAGGAGAGGTTTGGACTAAGATCGAAGAACCAATTACTAAAGCGGATAGAATCAAGCCAATCACCAGCCGATTGACCATTGCTTCTGCCCGTTCTAGAAAATTATGCTGGTTTTTAACCTCAAGATTCAGCTTCCCTTTGCCCTTCGCAAAGGTATCGAGGACATTCAGTGTACGGCTTGGAATTTTTGGCAGAGCCTTTAATGAAGATAAGTAATCCATGCCAGTTTCTTGCAGCTCGTCCTTGAGATTTAATTGTTGCAGGAAGTATTTTTGAGCAAAAGGCGCGACCACTTCGAACAGGGATAGATCTGGATTAAGATCCTCGATCACGCCTTCCAGTGTACCGAATGCTTTGATCAGCATCGTAACGGAATCATCGATCTGGAGATTGTTATCATGACAAATGATCACCACCTGAGAAAATACTTTTTGCAGGTCAATCTCCTTAACGGGCAAATTCAAATAGCGATTCAAGAAATCATCCAGCTCGTAGGTAAATTTTTCCTCATCAAAGCTGCCGACTTGTTTACAGATCGAGTGAACAGCGTTAGTAATCCGTTGATTGTCTTTGCTGTAGATGGCGATGATCGTATTGCTCATTTTGGACTGCATCTCACGATTGATAGTGCCCATCATCCCAAAATCAATAAAGTTCAGTCTGAAAGGCCGTAGCTGTTCATTTCGAGAAAGAGTGATCTCATAGGGGATATTACCGATTTTTCCCTTGCGCTCCTTGGTTTTGAATAGCTGATCTCTTCGATTTTCTTCTTCACTCATCAGTTGTAATAAAAGATTGCCCGGATGGGGATCGGCATGGAAGAAACCGTCCTCGAAAACTTCTTTCATAAAGTGTTCGATTAATAACTGACTGATGGTCTTTTTCAGATCTTTATAGGTCGTTTCACCATGAACGATCTTGTCGTCTTCGGTATTGATCAGCTCTCTTAAATTCGTGCCAGGCATCAATTCCATTATGATGACTTTTTTTGAAGAGTAAGCGGGCTCCATCTTAGGTACCCGAACTTCTTTCCATTCGTTGTTCAAACGATAAAATTCCTCAGCTAAGACCAGTTCCTTTTGAAAATCCAGCTCATTTTGTAACGACACACGAATCTCTTTCAAAATATTTTTGAGATCGATCACTTTGCTCTCCGGTACCCAATTCGCGATGGGAATCGCCTTTTCGAATAAGGACAAATCTAGTTCGATTTCAGAGGCAATCCCAGGGTGTTGGACCTTTGCCACGACTTTCTGACCATTTTTCAAACGCGCGTGATGTGCTTGAGCGATTGAAGCAGAGGCGAAGGGTTGCTCGTCAAAGCTCTCGAAAATTTCGGTCAACGGCAGCTCCAGCTCTTTTTCAACCAAAGCTTTAACTGATTCAAAGTCATCCGTTTTTACGTCATCCTGCAGCTTGCGCAGTTCTTTTGTAAAGTCCAGTGTGAAAATGTCTGTCCTTACTGACATCATTTGGCCTACTTTGATGAAAGTGGGGCCAAGTTCTTCAAAGGCTTTTCTGACCTCTTCAGGATTTTTTTGTTGAGTAATATTTTTTACAACGCTATAGTGGTTGATGATTTTAACGATTTGACGCAGTCGTGCTGCTCTCGATTTACCTCTCATTGCTACACCTCCTAGCTCGCACTAAGTCAATTATGTTTTTTTCAGAAATAGGATCAGCAAACGTTCATTTCTATCTTACAAGAGATTTTTGCGATATACAAACAAACCCCTAATTATTCTTTTCAGAAGAGAATTAGGGGTTCATTCATTTATTTTAGTGATTTGTCACAACTTGGATGACCTGCATGATGCAATAAGTAATACCAGCAGCGATCACAGGTCCCGCAGCGACTCCCTTTAAGAAGACTACACCCATGATCGTACCGAAGACTAAGGCCACGGTTACTTCCGGCGACTGATTGATTAGCCCGACCCCTTTAGAAGATAGGACCGCAACCAAAACACCGCATAGTGTTGCCACCCAACCAAGCGGTGATTTTAAAGTATTTAACAAATCTTTCAGGACGATATCCCCAGTGGCGATCGGGACTAGGATTGTCGCTGATATCAGTGTAACACCCCAATTGATTCCTTGTTTGTTTAAGATCGATAAAAATTTATCTGAATGGGGAATTAATTTTAGAACTAAAATCGCGATTGTCGCGATCATTAAACTTTGATTTTTTGCAATCAAGGCAATCAATAAAATGACACCTAAGAAAAGCCAACTCTCCATCTTCTCACTCCTCGCATTAATGAATTCATTTTTCTTCCGGAAAATATGCCTGATATCCACAACGTATTTACTATACAAGATATTTCGATAAGTTGCGACTTTTTTCCGAAGCAACTTTAGTGTAAGCTTTTAAAGGAAGGGAGAAACAAATGAAAATAGGATTACGTACGATTAAAACCGCAGTGGCTGCACCTGTTGCGTTGTTGTTGGCCAGCGGTCTAAACTTGGAATCTGCTGCTTCGGCGGCTATCATAACCATCTTGACGGTCACAAATACGAAGCGTTCTACTGCAAAAACAGCATTGAATCGGCTTTTTTCTTTAACCTTAGCAACAGTGATTGCGGCCTTTTGTTTTTTACTTTTGGGTTTCCATCCGATTGTGTTTGGCTTGTATTTATTAGGCTTTATCCCGTTGTCGATCCAGTTCGATTTAGCTGATGGTGTCGCAGTTAGTTCTGTGCTGATCACCCATTATTTAGTAGCAGGGGAGATGCCATTGAGTTTGATCATGAATGAGTATATGTTGATGATTATCGGTGTTGGCTGTGCTCTAATAGCGAACCTCTACATGCCGAATACGGAGAAAAAAATTCAAGAAGATCAAACCGTTGTCGAGGTTTCAATGAAAAAAATGCTAGGACAGATGTCTAGCTATTTGAACCAACCGGCCAAAGAAGAACAGCTGCGGCAAGAATGCTTATCTTTGCGAGACTTCGTTCGTGAAGCACAAGTACGAGCGCAAGAATTCGAAGAGAATCGTTTCTTTTCTGGTAATAGTTATTATTTTGAATACTTTGCGATGCGTCGTTTACAGTTAAAAGTTTTGTCCGACATGCTGCAAATTTTGAATCGACTAGATGCAGAGCCAGAAGATGTGCACGAATTGCGGGAATTGTTTGAGTTTACATCTCAGACCTTGGCAGAAGACAACGATGGCTCAGCGATATTAACTAAAATTGCCGAAACAGATCAACGGTATCAGCAAAAGAAATTACCGGAAAATCGTCAAGCTTTCGAAGAACGCGCGATGCTTTTCCAGTTGTTTCAATTATTTCAGGATTTTATTGAGATCAAAGCTGGGTTTACTCGTAAGAAGTAATGAGAAAGAATCAGTCTTTTGTCCCATGTAAACGGTTGAGAAATTCTTTATGATAAAGGTAAGAAAAACAGGTGAGGGGTATAAGTATGAAAAAGATAGTTTTAGGGTTAATTCTAGTAGGAGCTGCGTTGGTATGTATGAGCAGTTTATTTTTTAATAATCGAATAAGAAATGAAGAATTCACAACAACAAAAAATGTACAGCGCTTAGTCGTGGATGATCGCAATATGCCGGTGGATGTCGTTGGAGTGTCTGGAAATCAAACTAAGATCAATTATAAAAGAAGCAGAGATATTAAATATAATATCAAACAAACAAGTAATACATTGACATTAGAACGTAAAAGAAGTATTGGCTTTAACTTTAGTTTCTTCAATTTTGGCAACCGCAATCCTAGAGTGACGATCGAAGTGCCGAAAGCAAAGTTGAAAGATTTACAAGTTGAAACGTCAAATGGTAAGATCACCGCAGAAAACCTTGTGTTAGACAATTTGGATTTGGAAACAAGCAACAGTAAAATGACAATCAATAAGGTGGATGCCGAAACAGTAGATGCTGAAACCAGTAATGGTAAAGTGGATCTGACACATCTGACTTTCGATGATGGATCATTTGAAACGAGTAACAGCAAGATGAACCTGCAAGATTTGAACTTCAAAGAAGGCGAGTTCCAAACATCGAACGGTAAGATCGATCTGATGAATCTGAAACCTGCCGAGTCACTTTCCTTAACTACCAGCAACGCTAAAGTTAGTGGAACTATCATTGGAGACAAGGATGATTTCGCAATCACTTCTAAAACCAGCAATGCTTCGAACAGCTTAGGCAATGATGATGATGGCTCAAAAGAATTGGAGGTAAGGACTAGTAATGGAGATATTGAAGTCGTGTTTGTCCGGTAAGTGATTTCTCTAAAGGAGGAGGAAGAATGGTCAATAAAAAACTTGGCAAAGTGCTGCTCGTAATTTATTCGCTGATACTAATTTGGATATTACTATTTAAATTGAGGCTTTCCTTTTCTAGCATTGCAGCAAGTTTAGAACATCCGATGAGGTCTCTCAACCTTGTTCCTTTTCAGGGCTCAACGATTGTGAATGGTGAAGTTGCAATAAATGAAATCATTTCGAACGCATTGATTTTTGCACCCTTGGGCGTTATTTTAGGAATCTCAGAAAAAAACAGTTCCTTCATAAAGAAGTTGGCCTTTATCCTATTGCTCTCATTGTTTATTGAAGGAATGCAATTCATTTTGGGAATCGGTGCTACCGATGTGACCGATATACTAATGAATTTTTCTGGTGGATTCGTAGGACTTATGATCTATCAAGGATTGAAGCTTGTTGTACCGGAAGCTAAGCTGGATAAATGGCTAGTGAGGATCGGTACAGCATTCGGAATTTTATGTTTTGGCCTCGTCATGTTCATATTGTTTGTGAACCGTTAGTATAAAGATACAGAAAAACACTTCAGTAACTATGCTGAAGTGTTATTTTTTATGCAAGATATTCGTATTTCGCTGAAACCGCCACACTAAGAACGTTTCGGAAAGTGCCAAATAAAGAAACAATCCCGCAATGATCAAGACCGCCTTCGTCTCAATCATTCGATAAGAGAAAACGGAGACGATTGCACCTGCAATGAAAGCCGTGACCACTAAAAGAAAATGAATGAAGCGCGTTTTTGCTCCTTGATCCTTTGTACTCAAGTAATCATATAAATTTGTTGCCACGCCTTTTAGATTGCCAGTGGTAAATAAATTCGTGTAGGCTAGTCCATTGATTTTATCAAAGGAGACCCATTGAATCGCAGCAGTAAAAGCGATCATGATGGTAATGAGGGCCGGATGGGGCTGTAAGAAATCTAAACTGATCACTAAAAAGATCGCTGCCTCAAAGTAAAGCAGGAATAATCGCCAAAAATGCAACTCTTTCTTTTTAAAATAATCAATCATAAACTTTGCTAAAAGAATACCAATAAAAAAGAAGAGGGTGGAAAGCAATTTTTTTCCAACCATGCTCCATTGCCGTTCGTAGGCTTGGATGATTGCTAAAATGATATTACCGGTTTGAGCCGAAGCAAACGCACCATAACGAATATAGGTATAACTATCCATCATGCCGCCGATGAAAGTCAGCAGCAAACCAACCGAACGATTCTCATGAAAACTATTATCCATTTGTTACTCAACTCTTTTCGCTGACTATCTTACCACATTTTTTCAGAAAATGGATAATCAGTTTCACGATCTATGTGTATACAATAAATAGATTGCCGCTACTAAGCTGATCAAACTGAGTCTCAACTAGCGAAAACTTGAAATTCTCATACTGCTTTTGGGAAGAGTCTGAAGGCATGCCTCAGCTGGCGATTGGATTCGACAGGAACAGAGAAGCAGGAATAGTTGAAAACGTACATGAATTTTCCATAAGAATATTTTAAGACTTTCCTTCTTTTTTAGGCGGAAAGCAGATGTTCTTTCTATTACTAAAAAAATAATTCGGATTGTCGGCAAAAACAATCGTTAAGGCGATTGGGAATGGAGATCAACGCTCGATTTTCCGAATGATTGAGAGCTGGTTTGCATGGAGTTAAGATGTTCGTGGAGTGCTATCTTTTTCGGAAGAATGTGTTAGAATGAAAATGCTTTTTATCCTGTGAACGTGAAGGGAATTGAGAACTCACCATGTCTGTAAAAAAAAGGACACCATGGTTAGAGGCGTTATATGCGGTTATGCCGCTTTGTTTTAGTTATATTCCAGTTGGCTTAGCCTGTGGAATGCTCTTACAAAAAGCTGGATTCAACATCTTATTAACAGCCTTGCTTTCGATGCTTGTTTTTTCAGGAGGCGCACAATTTTTAGTCGTCTCGATGATTAGTGTACATGCATCATTTGTGTCCACTATCCTAATGGTTTTCTTCTTGGAACTGCGCTATGCATTGCTAGGTTCCAGTTTGTCGCATTTTTTTAAAAAAGAAAAACGATCATTTATCGCCTTGTTTTCACAATCAATGAACGATGAAAATTATGCAGTAAATTATTTGAAATACTCCACCGATCCTGATTGGAATCGTAAGAAAGCCTTATACGTCAACTGGTTTTCAATGGCTTCTTGGACAGGGAGTACGGTGCTGGGAACTATTTTTGGTTCTGTGATCCATGTTGATACGGAACTGGTTCACTTTGCTTTGACAGCGATGTTTATCTTTATGTTTATGATGCAACTGAGCAACGGTCTGTTATTAGCTACTGGTTTGTTTTCTGGCGGGTTAGCAGTTATTTTCATGCTAGTCTTCAAAAATACTTTCGGGTTGATCTTAGCAACTTTGCTGGCCTCTTTTATCGGCTATTTGATCGAGCGCTTTTGGAAAACCGCTCATACAGAAAACGACGGGCCAGATCATTATGATTTGACTGGTGGGGAGGTTCACCATGAGTAATACCTCTTTGCTGCTGTTGATTCTTTGCTTATTTGGTGCTTCCTACTTGCCGCGCCTTTTTCCCATGCTGTATTTTTCACAACGGCAGGTACCGCAATGGTTCAGTGATTGGATGAAATATGTACCAATCTCATTATTTGCGGCTTTGGTATTTAAGGATGTATTTATTAGCGACAATCATTTTGATTTGATCGGCAATGTCAGAATTATCGCGATGTTTTTAGTAGCCGGAGTTGCTTACAAAACCCGGTCAATGGCTATTTCAGTTATTACCGGATTAGCAGCGGTCTTCTTATTATCGATGCTTTAAAAAACGAGACACTCTGAAAATGAGTGCCTCGTTTTTTCCTGTTTGATGTTAGTTTTGATACTCAGCGATCGGCCGATAGGTAAGGACCTGCATCTTTCGATAAAATTCAGCTGGTAGGTTTTTCCATGATTGCAAAAGATTATGGAAAAAGCCGCCATCTGCATTGATGATATATTCGTTCAATAAAAGACCAAACGATTTCTTTGGCTGTTCTTTGATTAATTTTTCGTAGACTTCGGTTGCCTGCTCTTGATCTTCTGCAACAAAAAGTGTATTGACTTCAACGTATGCGCCCTCGATATTTTGTGTCTCTTCAACAAAATAAACCGATTTCGTAACTTTTTGCTCCTCTATCATTTGGGTCACCCTTTCTTTAAGTTACTCATAGCTTACAAGATAAATATTAACTAATGATGAATTAATTCGCTTTTTACGTCATTTAATTATGAATTTTTCGGGTTATTTGGCAAAAAAAGTTTAAAGTTGCTACCTTTATTAGGTGAACTGTTGACTTTGATTGTCCCATGATGTAGCTCAACGATTTGCTTTGCTAAGGCCAGACCAAGTCCATTCCCTTTGGTTTTACGGCTGGTATCACTTTGATAGAACTTATCGAAGATTCGATTAGCAACTTCTTTTGTCATCCCAATACCTTCGTCACTGATTGTAATGATTTGTCCGTCCTTTTCATTTTTTAAATGAACGTGAATGTTGCTGTTCTCTTGGCTATATTTAATCGCATTATCCATCAGATTCAGCCAAACTTGATAAAGAAACTCCTCATTGCCATAATACTCTGTCCATGGTAGATCCAAATCCAAAGACAAGTTCAATTGTTCCCATTTTGGTTGTAAGAAAAGAATCACTTCACGAATCTGTTCATCCAAGCGGAAGGTTTGAAAGTCCAATCCGATCCCTTGGTTATCCAGTTTGCTCAATTTTAAAATATTGTCGGTCAAATGAGTCAGCTGCTGGGTACCATCTAACATTCGTTCTAAGTAAATCTGTCTTTCTTCTTTTGATAAGTCCTCATTTTGCAGGAGCTGGACATAACCTTTGATCGTCGCGATCGGTGTTTTGAATTCGTGGGAGACCGTCGAGACAAAATCATTGCGCAATGTTTCAATACTACTCAATTCTTTTACCATGACATTGAAATCATGGTAAAGTTCCTCAACATCCTCTATTTGATCCTGTGCATCTAATTGGATCGTGAAGTCGCCTTTAGCCACTTTACTCATGGCTTGCCGCAAGTCACCGATCGGCTGCAAGATTCGTTTTCCCACAAAAAAAGAAAGAACCAATCCCAAAATCAAACTGATCATAAAGATGATTCCTAAAGGGAAAAAATGGGAATCTCGTTCCGGTTCCAGGAGTTGAAAATGATTGCATACAAAAAGCAAAGAAACAAAGACACCTAATACAATAACCATGATCAAAAAAATGATTCCGACAAAATACATCCATAATTGGGAAAATAATCTTTTTCTCATGAGTGGATGACCGCCTTATAGCCCAATCCGCGAATCGTTTCAATCGAAAAATCAGTATTATTTTCTAAGCGCGACCGCAATCGTTTAATATGTACATCAATCGTTCGTTCATCAGTATCGGAGTCTAATCCCCAAATTTCATCCATCAACTGTTGGCGTGTGAAGATTTTATTGGGGTAGGCCAGTAGTTTATATAGTAGTAAAAATTCTTTTTGCGGCAGCGTTTCGGTTTGTTCAGAAGTCTTGATTTGATAAGTTTCTTGATCCAGTCGCGTATTTCCTACGACCAGTTCTTTCGTGTGAACGATTTGCGCCCGCCGCAGCAAAGCATCTACCCGTAAGATCATCTCGTTGACATCGATTGGTTTTACCATGTAGTCATCGACACCGATTGTAAAGCCGCGTTTTTTATCTTCAAACGAATCCTTCGCAGTAATAAATAAAATCGGCAAATCATAATCTGCCTCGCGTAAGCTTTCAGCCAATTCATAGCCATCCATGTCTGGCATCATGATGTCGCTGATGATCAAATCGATGAATTGCTTGTCCAAAATATCTAAGGCCTCTACGCCGTTCATCGCACGAAATACTTCGAAGCGTTCGTTCTTTAATGCAGATTGATAAAGTAATGATAAGTTTTCATCATCTTCTACGATAAGTATTCGATTCATTTGCGTTGCCCTCCTTTTTGCTTAATAATAGTAGCAAATCACTGTGAACCTAGTGTGAATTTTTGTTCATTTTGAGTTAATAATGCCATGCTATCTTTACGATGTAAACAGAAAGAAAAGGGTGACGCAATGTTAGAATTAAAAGATATAAAGAAATATTATCGTGTGGGTGATACCACCACGAAAGCTTTAGATGGCGTATCAGTCGCATTTCGCCGACAAGAATTTGTCGCAATCCTAGGAGCCAGCGGGTCGGGTAAGACGACGATGCTGAATGTGATCGGCGGCTTAGACAACTACGATTCTGGCGATATGATCATCGATGGTAAATCAACAAAAACCTTTAAGGATGCCGATTGGGATGCCTACCGAAATAATTCGATCGGGTTTGTTTTCCAAAGCTATAACTTGATCAGCCATTTAGGGATCATTGATAATGTAGAACTTGGGATGACTTTGAGCGGCGTCGCCAAAGACGAGAAAAGACAGCGAGCTGAGGATGCACTACGCCGAGTAGGTCTAGCTGATCATATGCACAAGAAGCCGAATCAGCTTTCCGGTGGGCAAATGCAACGGGTGGCGATTGCACGAGCATTAGCCAATGATCCTGATATCTTGCTTTGTGACGAGCCAACCGGAGCATTGGATACGGAGACTAGTGTTCAGATCATGAACTTGATCCAAGAATTGTCTAAAGAAAAATTAGTGATCATGGTGACCCATAATCCTGAATTGGCGAATAAATATGCCGATCGGACGATCAGATTTTCTGATGGTCGAATCATGGATGATTCACATCCTCATATTGAAGGGAAGAAAGGCGAACAATTTCAGCTAAAACGGACAAAGATGAAATTCATGACTGCGTTGAAGCTGTCCTTCAATAACCTGCGAACCAAGAAAGGGCGGACTTTTTTAACGGCGTTTGCCTCAAGTATCGGAATTATCAGCATCGGAATCGTCCTCTCTTTATCAAGTGGATTCCAGAAACAAATCGATAGTACTCAAGCTGAGACGATGGCGAAGTATCCTATCACGATTTCGAAAACCACAACAGATCAAACGGCGAATCGTGACCGAGCGCTCGGTTCAGAAAAAGCCAGTGGTTCAACCAAAGACACGAAAAATAGTGTCGTCGCAAAAATCAGCGATGAAGACAAAGCCCAACATACAAATAAAATCAATCAAGAGTACGTAGATTACATCGAGGATATCGATCCAAAACTGAGCAACAACATCGGCTTTACCCGTGTGGTTGGTATGAATCTGTTGCGTGATGTAGATGGTGATGTAAAACCAGTGAAACTATCGAATGAAGCACCGGACAGCGGTCCTTCAATGATGAGCGCGATGTCCAGCATGACAGGAATGGGTGTATCTTCATTTCCAACTCAGCTGGATAAAAACTCTGGCAACTTTTTAGAAGATAACTATAAGCTGTTATCCGGCGAGTATCCAAAAGCCGATACAGACGTCGTATTGATCGTTGATGCGAACAACAGTACCAATATTAACTCATTGAAAAACCTAGGCTTTGATGTCAAAGACGGTGAAAAACTGGATTTTGATCAAATCGTCGGTACTGAATTCAAATTAATCAACAACAATGAATATTATTCAAAAATTCCAACAGGCAATTTTATCCCGAATAATGACTACAAAGCAATGTACGACAATGCCAATAATGATACATTAAGGATTTCCGGTATTTTACGAGTAAAACAATCGTCAACAATGAATCTTTTAGCACCTGGAATTGCTTATAGCAATGAATTGACTTCCAAGATTGTTAAGGACAATGAAAATTCTGAGATTGTCAAAGCGCAAAAAGAGACTGATAATAATGTCATGACGAACGAAAAATTAGACGATGCGACGAAAGAAAGTACGTTGGCTTACTTAGGCGGAGATAGTATTCCCAGCAGTATCATGATCTATCCAAATAACTACAAAGATAAAGAACAAATCTTAAGCTATTTAGATGATTTCAATAAGGGAAAGAAGAAAGAAGACAAAATCATCTATACTGATTTGGCGGGAACGATGACTGAGTTGACTGGTGGTTTGATGGACGCCATCACGTATGTATTGATTGCCTTTGCCGGAATCTCATTAGTGACCAGCATGATTATGATCGGTATTATCACTTACACATCAGTAATTGAACGGACAAAAGAAATCGGTGTTCTGAAGGCCTTAGGGGCACGGAAGAAAGATATTACCCGCGTATTCGATGCAGAAACGTGTATCTTGGGTGTTGCTTCAGGAACGTTGGGCGTGGTGATCGCATACTTAGCGACTTTCCCAATCAACGCGATTTTGTACAACATGACTGATTTGAAGAATGTTGCACAATTAAATCCGGTTCACGGAATCATTTTGATCATCGTCTCAACAGTGTTGACGATGATCGGTGGACATATCCCAGCAAGAATGGCAGCGAAGAAAGACGCTGCGATCGCATTGCGAGCAGAATAAAAAGCAGGACAGCTTCTCAAATTGTTTGGGAAGCTGTCCTTTTTAATTTCTAGAAGGTACCGTTATTCACACCATCAATCGGTAAATTTCCTCCAGTTACACTATATAAACGTAAAGTATAAGAACCGCCGCTGCCTACGGTGATTGGATTTCTTGACTGGGAGCTGCGAGCAGTCGGACCAAAACCATTCACTGCGCCGTACCACTTGTCTCCTTGTCCTCGTGAGAAACGCAATTTATACGTACCTGGAGGCAAATTGACTGTTAGCTGCTCACCGCCTCTGATATAGGCTGATAAAATCGTGTCAGTGTTGTCTGTATTATTGAATTTGACATAATAATCATTCGTAGCGCTAGCCAATGTGTGAATTGCGACTGGAGTCCCCGTATTTGTACCCACGAGAACACCACTTGCCGGCCGTTCTTCCGGTTTCTTCATGACGTTATCTTGAACATAGGTCTTAATATCCGTTATCGTTTGATCGACTTGTTTTTTCGTTTCAATATTTGCTTCATTGGTTCCTGTTTGAGGAAGACTCATGGCATCGCCTTCGGGTTTGACGATGATTTCTTTTTCGATGGTATGCTTCAGGTTTTCGTTTTGTAATTTTTGATTCAATTTGGTGCGGATTGAGGTATCCAGAACAGTAGCAAATAGTCCATTTGGATTATTTTTTTTGTACTCCTCGTTTGTTGTATCTTTGATTTTTTTCAAAGTCTCTTCCAAGTTATCTACCAACAGCAATTTTACTTTGTATTGATCATCATCTTGTTTAGTGATCTTGGAAATTTTGGGAGCTACAGCTGAAGGAACATCTCTTTTCAAATTTGTTTTTAAGTTACTCAGGAGTTTTACTTGCTGGTGAGCGTCGAGATCTTTTGAATCTGTCATAAAAGAGTTTTTAGAATTGCTGACGGTTTGCTGGACCGGAGCTAAACCGTCATCGTTGAATGTTGCAGTAACTTTTTCATTGTCATCTTTGACGGTAACATTGACGGTGAATTTTTTCATTTTCATTTTCTTGTCTGATTCCAATTGTTTGATTAAGCTTTTTTCAACCGCCTCATCAATCGATTTGGAGTAATTCATCAAATATCCACTGTCTGAGTTTAAGCGCGCGTAATCAATCTCATCAATCTTGATCGATAGCTCTTCTGGATCGATCTCTTCAAGGGCTGGCAGCCAAACATTTACCTTGTATTTATAATTCTTTTGATCTTTGTCCATTTCTTCATACTGTGGTTTGATTTGTTCATCGAGGTCTTTGAAGTCACGTTTAGCTAAAACAGCCTTCCAAAGCTTTGGATCAAGTTGGGAGATTCCCTGCGAATTATAAAGTTGCTTGAGGACGGCATCAGGTAGAATGGTCGAATCTGAGATGATCCCTCTTTCTCTAAGAATATCGGTCATCATTTCTCGTTCGGCAGGAGATAAGGTAGTGGTCGTACTGGGTGTGGTTATGTAATATTTGCGTGATGACGAGGGTGTCGTTCTGCTAGACGAAGGCGTAGTAGCTGATTCTGACGTATTAGTTGATGAGGAACTGGAGGAACTTGCTGTTTCTTCACTAGTAAAGAGCTTATCGATTGCTTTAGAATGCTCAGACACTTGATTGGAACAACCGGTTAAAACCAACAGGAACAAGCCAACAATAAATAATTTTTTCATTTTTTCTGCTCCTTTCTTTGGAAACACTGAAGGGGACGGACAGTGTGCAAAAGAGCCGATAACTAAAAAAATATGAAAATTTAATGGCAATTGGTTAATAAAGTATATAGTCAAACGCTCCTTTTTTCAAGCGAAACTAGCAAAAAAGACCAGAAAAAATCTGGTCTTTTGAATAAAAAATTGTTAGCCAACAAAAAAGTAATTAATCACGGCTATAGCTGCAAATCCAAACGTGATTAATCCGCAAATAATAAGGTGGAGACGTTTGTTCATTAAGGCTACCGCAATAAATTCTCTTAGAAAAGCGTTTGGCAGGTAGTAACGAGCAGTCTTTGAACCGATGCCGTCGATTTTCAATCCGACATCTTCAGCATACATACCCGCTCTGAAAATATGGTAATTGTTCGAAGTAAAAATAGCGTGATAACCGCCTGGTTTTTCACGTTCCATGATCTCTTTGCTGAACTTCATATTTTCTAATGTATTAGTAGACTGGGTCTCCATAATGATATCTTCATCAGGAATCCCTTGCTCTAGGGCGTATTCTCGCATCGCTTGAGCTTCTGGGACTTTTTCATCAGGACCTTGCCCACCGGACATCAAAAGCTGCGGCGGCGATAAGGTCTCTTCACTTTGTTTACGGTAAAATTGAATCGCCCGATCAATCCGTTTTGCTAATAAGGGAGTGACCTTTTCACCACCAGTCAAGCCAGCACCCAAAACGATTACATAATCTTGATTATATTTTGGCTGATTGAATTGATAAAGCAAAGAAATCGATAAAAAATTCCAAAAGACGATAAAGAAATAAATCGCAATTGTTGTTGGTGCCGATAAAAGAATGACTGACCAATCCGGTAATAATCGAGGTCCAAAGGTCTGTAGCGTGATTAATGCGATAATAGCCAAGCCTAAGATCAGGGTTAATAAATTTGGCAGTCTGCGGGATTCATGCCGCAAAACGATAAAACTGTTACCTATCAAAAAAATAATGGCCGCATAGATACCGAACAGAACCGTTACCAGGAATAAGACAGCCAATAACCCAAGAATCCCTGCGCCAATCAAGGAGCCTTCAGTAGCTGTGACGAGCGCCACATATCCCATAAAACTGACCAGTGCTAGATTGAGCAGCCAGCCGTTGCGCAGCCGACATTTTTCTTTGAAATAGAAATAGCTGAATAATAAAAAGAAAAATAGCGGAATTAAAATATAGAACGTTTTATTTTGGATCTCTAAGATACAAAAATACAGGATCAAAAAAATTCCTGTCCATAGTGAAAATTTGCTAAATCGTTTTTGCTTGAAGCGAACCATTAAACCAATTAAAATGACAAAATAAATGGCTAAAGCAATAAAATCTCGTTGTAGGTCCATCTCATCACACCTTTCGTTTTTAGATAGTATTATTTTTTCGAGATCAAGCGGCCTTTCACTGAACCTAATTAACAGGGAGAAACTGGCAGCTCTCTGTTTCAACAGCTCGATATTTCTATGTCAGTATATCAAAGAAAAGGTCAAATGCGCAGTTAAGAACTATCAGTTGGTTTTCTTTCATAAGATTAGTAAACTGAAAGAAAGAATATCGTTTTTATTTTTGCGGTGCACAATACAAGGCGAAAGAAAAACGCTCTTTAATTCATTGACACGAACCTGGAGGGATTTGTATGGAAATCAAAGGAGTCGATCGGATTGATTTGCCGACAACTTATGTAATTGGTAAAGAAGGACGCGGATTAGCAGAAGAGGGTCCGTCATGGGTACCACTGTTGTGGGATCAAATGAATGCTCATTTTGAAGAAGTGATCGGTATTTTAGCTGGACAAGAGATGAAGGACCTGCAATTATGGGGATTGATGAGCGATGGGGAGCATTGGTTAGAACCGTGGCAAAAAGAAGGACGCTATTTGGCCGGAGTCCAAGTGTCAGCAGAAGCAGAGGTTCCTGAAGGCTGGGTTCGCTGGGAGTTGCCGCCAATGAGCTATCTGACTGTCAAAGCCAGTGCTGAAAAAATCGAAGACGCAACAAACCTAATGCTAGGTGAGATCTTTCCCTTAGAAAAACTGGAGCTTGCTGGTGCCATTCATGAGCATTACTTGCCGCATTTTGCAGAAGGAGAAGTCGAATTGTATTTTCCCTTCAAATCAAAATAAAAAAACTTTCGACTTTAGCATTCGTGCAAGGTCGAAAGTTTTTTTATTTATGCGAAAAAGCCAGTGATTTTTTGCCAGATCAATTCAAAGGTGCTAGCTTTTTCAACGTCTGTTTTCGTTACAAGATCGGCTGTCGCACCTTCATTTTTTTGAACATAGCCTAATGTATCTTGAGTTAGTGCAACACTAACAGTGCCGATTTTTTCATTTTTATGGACGGGAGCGATGATCGAATTATTGTCTAGTAAGGAATGATCCAATGTTGTTTTGATCGTCAGATTCTTCGGATCCATGTCGCTGCGTACCCAAAGTTTGACAGGTTTTTCCATGGCTAATCCAACTGTCTTTTGTTTGCCTTCTGTAACTTTCAACTCTTTCTTATCGGAAGGTGTTTGACCGGCTGTAGTCACGTCCTGCTGACTCCAATTGTTCAGGCAGTAATCCATTAATTTACCCGTTTCGGCAAATCGGGCATTTTCATCATTTGGTTGATCTAGGGCATTCAGGATCACCGTGATTACTCGGCGCCCATCTTTTTGGATTGTACCGACAAAACATGCCCCAGCTAAATCAGTGGTTCCCGTCTTCAATCCGTCAACGCCTTCTTTGTAATTAGGACCGTCGAACAACATGACGTTCCAATTCTTGATTTCGCCTGGTTGACTGGAATTAGGTGCGAAAGTTTTTTCTTTGATCTTCGAAACTTCTAAAATCTCAGGAAAATCTTTAATCAAATGCTGAGCCACGATCGCCACATCTCTTGCAGACATTAAGTTTTCATCGTTTTCTTGGGTGCCGGGGTAAATATGGTCACCTAGATAAACATTACTTAATCCCGAAGAGTTGATGATAGTAGCATCTGTGATTTCCCATTTATTGAGCTGTTCGCGCATTTGATTGACAAAAGTATGCTCATTGCCGGCAACAAGTTCAGCTAAAGCAACAGCGCACGCATTGGCGGATTGAACGATCATGGCTTCAAACAGATCCCTGACCGTATACTTCTGTCCACGAACTAGAGTCACATTTGATAATTCAGGGACTGTACTCAATTCTTCAGCGTACTCAGAGATGGGTACTTCTTGTTCCCAAGAGATCTTCTGCTGCTTGATTGCATCTAAAACGAGGTATGCCGTGATTGTTTTAGTTATAGATGCTACGCCTTTGGGAGTATCGCCGTCTTGATTAAAAAAAACTTTTCCGGAGTCGGCGTCAATGGCATAGCCTGCATTCGCATTGACTGAGAATTCATCTGCCGCATGGACGGGAATCGCTATGAGGCTTTGGAAAAAGAGTACCAGAACAACCAAAACAAGGGGGAAACTTTTCTTTTTATTCATTGATGGGCTCCTTTATTTCTATTAACCCTAAAAGTTTAGCAAAATCAAGGGGTGAATTCAAGAAAATACAAGAAAACCCCAGAGTTTTTCATTAGTTTTAAAAGACTCTGGGAAGAATGATAACGATTTTTATTTTATTTGCTTAAAAACTGCGTCCGCCGCCGCCAAAGGTTCCACCACCTGTGGAGTGTGTTGAACTTCCGCCGCCTCCGCCACCATTGTTGTTGGAAGGCTTTGGAATACGTCGAGTTGTAACGAAAGAATTGACTAACTGGTCTTGTCTTTCCGTTAAATCTAATTGAGCGTTCTGGCGATAAGGATAACGGTAGGTTCCAGTTTTTAATTGATAACGCAATCGTACAGAAACGAAGAAAGCAATAGCCGCCACTGCTGCAACGATCAAACCGATGATAAACTCGAACGGTCTAATGGACTTGTAACGCGTGATTTTGCCAGTTTTCTCATCAACTCGATAAGAACCACCTGGTACCCCAGCGTCAACAAAATCTTTGGTGTCATACAAATAATTGGCTCCAGCCTGGTAATAGTCACTGTCTTTCATAGCGGCAGCGACACTATCTAGGATTTTATCTACGCGTTTATCTGTCAGGTAATCAATCATATTCCCTGAAGTTGAAAGATAGATCTCTCGTTGATTCATATCCAGCAAGAGAAGAGCGCCATTATTATCTTTACCTACACGATCCATTAATTGCATATCCGCAAAATCTCTCGGTTCTTCTGTATTCGTATTAGTAGTCAAGATAAAGACTTCGCCTTTGATTTTTTCGTTTATGGCATCGGCTTGATTGGATAACTCGGTTCGTTCTTCTGGCGTAAGCAGGTTGGCTTGATCATCTACTGTATCGGAAGCTGCCAAAACCTTCATCGGACTAAAGAGTACCAAGAAACCGATGAATAATAGCATTTTTTTCATATGAGATACCCCACGATCATTGCGATTATCATGATTGCCGCGAAGATACCACCTGAGAATAAGCCTAAACGTTTATTGCTGATCGGCAGGATACCGCTGACCTTGCCGGTTTGACCGTTCATGGCATAGTAATAGGTTTTATCTGAAGCATCTTGATAAGTCACGAGCCAGACTGGCAGCAGCATATAGTGATTATCTTGCTTTTCAACATCGACTGACTGATTGCTGCGTGTGAAGGTTGTATAGCCCGAAACTGTATCTCGTAGCAGATCTTCCGTATATTCAGATAGTTCATGATCGATTTGCTCAGCCAGGTCCTTAATCTCGATATCTCGCTTTTCCGCTTGGAAGCCGGATAAGTACTCGGTGTGAAAGTCTACAGCTTGATCAATTGGAAAGGGCTGAACACCCTCTACCATTTTTTGCTGCAAATTTTTCTTCAAGGCGTTTTTCGTAAGATGTCTAATTTTTGCTTTTCCTTTACGATAAACTTGATAGACTTTCGTTTCAGTGTATTCTATCTCTCCGACGATCCAGACCCGTAACGAAGTACCTTTACCAGTCAAATTGCCGGCTGTCTCCGCATCAACTACCCAATAAGGAAAATAGACACCGGTCATTTTTTCGATTTGATCCTTGTTGAAAAAATCCTTTGGGATAAAGCGTTTCTTTTGTGTCCAGGCTAAAAAATCTGCGACCGCTTTTTCACGATCAATTTTGAATGGTAAAACTTTGTTCGGTAAAAACTCTCCCGTCAAACGTCCTGATAATACGACGGGATTATGACAAAAGTAGCAATAGGTTGCGGCGGTAGTGTGATCAGTGACGATTTGAGCGCCACAGCTGGGACAGAGAAAGAGATCGACATCACCCGTGCTTGTTTCCTCAGCATTGGCAGTTTCTGCTTGTCCGTCCGCGGTTGGAGCTGCTTCTTTGGCTTCAAATTTTTCGATGTCTTCCACTGTAAAAATGCTTAAGCAATAGTCACAGTGAAATTTTTGATCACTAGGATTGAAAGTCAAGGGACCGCCGCAGTTGGGACAATGATGCGTCAATACATCTGCCATTTGCAGGTCCTCCTAAGGTTAATAATAATTTAGTCTAACGGAATACCTTTGAAGGGTTTGCCGCAATGTGGGCAGAATTTTGGCACACCATTGCTCAAGTCAACCACTTCACCGCATTCACTGCACTTCATTTGGATTTTTGCTGCCGTTGCCGGAGCAGGTTTTGCTTCACCACAATTGCTGCAGAATTTTCCAGTATTCTCCTCGCCGCATTTTGGGCAGGTCCATTGATCACCAGCAGGCTTTTGCTGCGACTGTTGATTTTGTTGGATTTGCTGATTATTACTTTGCGAAGCTTGATTTAAAAAGTCTCCGCCAGCGTTCATTCCCATGCCCATTCCGAAGAATCCAGTAGCGGCACCGGCGTCATTTTTCCCAGCAGCTTCCATCCCACGAGCGACGGAACCTTGCACATAACCTTCACGGACACTTGGATCGCCTAGCATTGCGCCTTCATTTCGCATATTGATCAATTTTGTCGAGTCATCCGTGTAGGAGATGCTGGCAACAGCCACCGATACGATCTCCATGCCGCGAAGCTCTTTCCAGCTTTCATCGAGTGCGTTAGATAAATATTTACTTAGCTCTAAACTTTTTGATGGCACATAAGAGATACGTTGACCATCAGCAGACATTTGATTAATTGACGCTTGTAAACCAGTCAGGAATTCCTGCAAGTATTGCTCATTAATATCGCTGATGTCGACTTGGTTCATATTTCGCGGGATCGCGTTAGCGAAAAATAAAATCGGGTCTGTTACTTTGATTGAGTACGTTCCGTGTGCCCGTAAGAATAGTTCCGCATTGTAAAAATTGTCAAAATAGTTTAACGGTGTACTGGTACCAAACTTGATTCCTTTGATTTCCTGTAAATTAATGTAAAATACTTGTTGTTTTTGTGGTGTTACGCCGCCAAATTTGAAACGACTGAAGGTTTCTGCAACGGCATCTTTTAATGAACCATTGAACATAGACGGAGCAGAATTATTTTCCACTGTATAGTAGCCTTCTTCAGCCGTGTAATCGATGATTTTGCCGCCATCTACTAAGAGCATCATCATATTTGGATAAACATGAATCACAGAGCCATCTGTAATCACATCACTGGTCCCTTTTTTGTTGCTGCCGCGTTTGTCATCTTTTCGAACGGCAATGCCTTTTGTCATAACTGTTGTTTGTCCCATGTTGGCTGGTTCGATAATCTCAAGCCATTGATCGGCCAGACCTCCGCCTATACTGCTAGTTGCTGCTTTAAATAGTCCCATGAATATCCCTCCATAAAAACGTTTTTTCTATTATACCACAGGGGTTTTTCGAAATAGAAAGGATGAACTTCCACAGATTAAAAGACACTAAACAATTGCTTCTGACAATCGGTTTCTATAGTTTTTTTACACGAAATCACGTATAATAGAAAGCAGTGATTTTAAAGGAAAAGAGGAGAATTATGGCGTATCAAGCACTTTACCGCGTTTGGCGGTCGCAGCGGTTCGATGATTTAGTCGGACAAGAAGCAATCACAAAAACGCTGAAAAATGCGATCCAACAACAGAAAACTTCCCACGCCTATCTATTTACCGGCCCCCGCGGAACAGGGAAGACCAGTGCGGCGAAAATTTTTGCCAAGGCCATCAATTGTCCGAATAGTGTTGATGGGGAACCATGTAACGAGTGTGAGATGTGTCGTTCGATCACTGAGGGACGACAAGAAGATGTGATCGAAATCGATGCGGCCAGTAACAATGGGGTAGAGGAGATTCGCTTTATCCGTGACCGTGCGAATTACGCACCAACTACGGCAAAGTATAAAGTATATATCATTGATGAAGTTCATATGCTTTCTACTGGGGCCTTTAACGCATTGTTAAAAACATTAGAAGAACCTAAAGAACATGTGATTTTCGTTTTAGCGACGACAGAGCCTCATAAGATTCCGGCAACGATCATTTCACGAACACAACGATTTGATTTTAAACGGATCGATGTCCAAGCAATCATTGGACGAATGGCGTATATTCTTGAGCAAAGCAATCAACCTTACGAAGAACAAGCGTTGTCTGTGATCGCACGAGCAGCTGAAGGTGGGATGCGTGACGCACTAAGTATTTTAGACCAAGCGATTTCTTTCAGTAATGAAAAAATTACGTTAGAAGATGCGCTGGCTGTGACTGGCAGCTTAACTACTGAGATGATGGACAGCTTTATCGGGTCTTGTCTGCAGCAAGATGTCAGTGGCGCTTTAGAAGTTTTGGAGAGTATTTTAGCGGAGGGGAAAGAAGCACGCCGCTTAACAGAAGATCTGCTACTTTACTGTCGTGATCTATTGATTTATCAACAGGCACCAAAGCTGTTGGAAAATCGTGCTGCGTATTTAACAGATCCCTTCAAACAATTAGCAGAGTCGACTGCTTCTGAACGATTGTATAGCATGATCAAAATATTAAGCGAGACACAAAACGAGATTCGCTTTACCAATCATGCGAATGTCTATTTAGAAGTAGCAACAGTGAAGTTGGCAACACCAACAACAGCGATCGATTCAGCGCCAGTGACTCAGCCGGTAAATTCAACAGCACCAGCAACGGGACAATCAGTCGATCAATCAGAATTAACAGCTCTGAAAACGCAGCTTCAGCAGCTGCAGAATGAAATGCAGCAGTTAAAAGCCAACCCAACAGTAGAAAAAGAAGAACGCAAAGCAGCACCGAAGAAGACTGCCAGCAGTTATCGTGTGCCGACCGAACGTGTCTATCAAGTATTGAGTGAAGCGACGAAAGATCACTTAGTCAATGTGAAGAATGTTTGGGAAGATTTACTGATGGCATTACCTGTTACTCAGCGGGCGATGTTGAAAGCCAGCGAACCGATGGCGGCAGGACCGGGGTTACTGCTGATTGCTTTTGATTATGAGATTGTGTGCCAACGGGCAGATGGCAACGATGAGTTACGCTTGAATATGCAGAACAGTTTAAGTATGATGATCAAGGATTATACACCCGACTTTGTCTTCATCACTCGTGAAAGCTGGCCGCGTTTGCGCCAAGCTTTTGTCAGTCAACATCATGACCGTCCAGTAGCGGCTGAAGAAAATGACACGGCTGATGAGATTAGTCTGATACCAGAAGAAACCAATGAAGTTGTTGAACAGGCTAAAAGTCTGTTTGGCGATCTTGTGACAATTAAAGATGATTAATAAAGGATGCCAGTTTTTCTTCTTGCTTTAGCAAGTTAGTAAAATGATAGATGGCATGAAAATCAAACTAATTTTTTGGAAAAAATAATTTATTAATATGAATAAGGAGCGAGCAGATAAAATGATGCGCGGAATGGGAAACATGCAAGGCATGATGAAACAAATGCAAAAGATGCAAAAAGAAATGGTGAGGGCTCAAGATGAATTAAACGCAAAAGAATTCACTGGCAGCTCAACCAATGATTTAGTAACAGTAACATTTACTGGTGACAAAAATATGAAAGCAATGACGATTAATCCAGAGTTGATCGACCCTGAAGATCCAGAAATGCTGCAAGACATGATCGTCTTGGCAGTTAATGATGCAATCACGAAGATCACGAAGGAAACAGATCAAACAATGGGCAAATATACAAAGGGACTTCCTGGAATGTAAGCGACTTTGTTCAGAGAGGAAGGACACCATGCAATATCCAGAACCAATTGCGAAGTTGATTGAAAGTTATATGAAGCTGCCGGGGATCGGTCAAAAAACCGCTACTCGCCTAGCTTTTTTTACGATCGATATGAAAGACGAGTCAGTCAATGAATTTGCACGCTCATTGATCAGTGTCAAAAGAGATTTGCGTTTTTGCAGTGTTTGTGGGAATATCACGGAGGAAGATCCTTGTGAGATTTGTTCTGATACGACTCGTGACCGCAGCACGATTCTTGTGGTGGAAGAACCTAAAGATGTAATGTCGATGGAAAAGGTTCGTGAATATCACGGTCTTTATCATGTTCTTCATGGAGTATTATCACCAATGGAGGGGACAGGGCCAGAGGATATCAATATCGCGCCTTTGATCAAACGTCTCCATGATGATGAGATCAAGGAAGTCATTATTGCAACTAACGCCACCACTGAAGGCGAAGCGACTGCGATGTATTTATCGCGTCTCATTAAGCCGGCTGGAATCAAAGTTACTCGACTAGCACATGGTTTGTCAGTCGGGAGTGACATTGAATACGCTGATGAGATTACTTTGCTAAAAGCTGTGGAAGGACGTCGTGAATTATAAGCATGCACGGCGTTTTAAAAAGATACAGATAGATCATAATTAATTTTGGGGGACAAGAACGTGAACGGATTATTTATTACGATTGAAGGGCCTGATGGGGCTGGAAAAACCAGTGTCCTGAATGAACTCTATCCTAGACTACAATTAACGGCGAAAAGATCCATCGTCAAGACAAGAGAACCCGGAGGCATCCCGATCGCAGAAAAAATTCGTCACGTCATCCTTGACCCTAGCAATGACCGAATGGATGATCGAACTGAGGCGATGCTCTATGCGGCAGCGCGTCGGCAGCATCTGGTGGAAAAGGTCTGGCCAGCACTTGATGAAGATAAAATCGTTTTGTGCGACCGCTTTGTTGACAGCTCGTTAGCCTATCAAGGAGCTGGACGAGGCATCGGCATAGAAGAGGTTGCCAAGATCAATGAGTTTGCGATCGAAGGCACAACACCAGATGTTACATTGTATCTGGATGTAGATTCCGACACCGGCTTACAACGAATCATGAAGAATCGAACCAATCAAATTGACCGTTTGGACTCAGAAGGGTTACAATTTCATCAGAGGGTCCGACACGCTTATCTAAAATTAGCAGAAGAAAATCCAGATCGGATCGTAAAAATCGACGCTCGGAAGCGTTTAGACGAAGTCGTGAGAGATTGTTTTTACGAGTTGTTGACACGTTATCCAGACTATTTTCAATCATGAGAGGTGTAAACTATGAAACTTATTTTAGCGATCGTCCAAGACAAAGACTCAAATCGTTTAGCCAATGAATTTATCGATGCCAATATTCGGGCCACTAAGCTATCTTCCACTGGCGGCTTTCTAAAAGCTGGCAACAGTACTTTTATCATTGGTATTGAAGATGAACGAGTGGAAGATGCGTTGGCTTTGATCAAAGAGACCTGCCAAGCACGTACGCAATATGTCACAACGCCAGTTACTTTAGACATTTCGTTAGACGGTCAAGTCCCTTATCCTGTTGAAGTTGAAGTCGGCGGAGCGACAGTCTTTGTGTTGCCAGTCGAAGGCTTCCATCAGTATTAATATGGAAGAAGCGAAAAAACTCCAGACAATTCAACCAATCGTTTTTCGCCAATTACAAAACAGTTTTGAGCATGGGCGTTTGGCCCATGCTTATCTTTTTGAAGGCGACCAGGGAACCGGCAAAGCAGAGTTAGCTCTGTGGTTTACGAAGCATCTCTTCTGTTTTAATCTACAGGATGCCATGCCTTGCGAAAAATGTAATAATTGTCTGCGGATAACCAGCAAAGATCATCCCGATGTCGTTGAGATTGAGCCAGATGGTCAATCCATCAAAGTCGACCAAATCCGAGCCCTGCAAAGTGAATTGACTAAGAGCGGCTTTGAGTCTGCAAAAAAAGTCGTGATCATTCATCAAGCGGAGAAAATGAATACAAATTCGGCAAATAGTTTGCTGAAGTTTTTAGAAGAACCGCCAGCCAACTTTATGATTATTTTGGAAACTCAATCATTAGGAAAAATTTTACCGACAATCCGCTCTCGTTGTCAGATCATTCACTTCCAAGCGTTGTCCACAGAACGCTTGCAGTCTCGTTTAGAAGCGGAACAAATCCCTGCAAAAACTGCGAAACTCTTAGCGAATTTAACAAATAGTTATACAAAAGCTGTTGAAATCTCAAAAGATGAATGGTTTAATGAAGCTAGAGATGTTGTTATTCAATGGTTTAATTATCTCGAAAAAAATGATCCGCAAGCGTTTATCTATGTTCAGAAAAAATTGGTCAAGACATTTAAAGACAAAACGCAGCAGCAATTTGCCTTCGAAATGTTGGCATATTTTGTCAAAGAGAAACGTGATCAAGTGATGAAGCAAAACCAAGCAGACCTAAACACGTACAATTACCTGCTGGAGGAAGTTTTATCCGCTAGTCAGAAACTAGAAGCAAACGTATCATTTCAAAATATCGCAGAACAAATAACGTTGCGCATCGTATTTGCTTAACGTTATTTAAGAGAGTAGGGAAAACCATGGTTGAAGTTGTGGGTGTTCGTTTTCGCGAAGCAGGACATATCTATTATTATGCCCCGGGCAAAAACGAATATTTTTATAATGATAAAGTCTTGGTCGAGTCGCAGCAGGCGCACCAGATTGCGACAGTGGCAATTCCAAAAATAGAGATTGATAAAAAGGATTTGTCCGATGACTTAAAAACGATTTTACATAAAGCGTCAGACAAAGAATTAAAAAAAGTAGCTCAAAACGAGGCCGATGCAGAAGCGGCTTTCAAGACGGCTAAAGAAAAGATTCGTGCACATGAGTTAGAGATGAAGCTGATCCAAGTTGAATATACCTATGATCGCAGTAAGATGATCTTTTATTTCACAGCGGATGGACGAATTGATTTTCGTGAACTGGTCAAGGATTTAGCTGGCGTTTTCCGGACGCGCATCGAGCTACGGCAAATCGGAGTGCGTGATGAAGCCAAGATCCTTGGTGGAATCGGCCCCTGTGGTCGACCGTTATGTTGTTCGACATTTTTAGGTGATTTTATCCCGGTTTCGATTAAGATGGCTAAGGATCAAGGATTGTCGTTGAACCCAACAAAGATTTCTGGTCTGTGCGGTCGATTGATGTGCTGTTTGAAATACGAAAACGGCGAGTATGAAGCAGCAAAGAAAGAAATGCCTGATTATGGGAAAGAGATCAATACGCCAGAGGGACGTGGGAAAGTGATCGGCTTGAATCTGCTAAGCAAAGTGGTGAAGGTCCGCTTATTCGGTCGCGATGCAACGATTGATTTTGATTACCAAGAATTAGTTGAAGCAGGTGACTTGTCATGATGGATCGACGCTCATTATACGACGGCTTGAATCAACTAGAGCTAGACATGCAGAAGAATCTTGAGGACTTAGTTTCCATGAAAGAAAATTTGTTAGAGCTTATAGAAAAAAATGCCACATTAGAGATGGAAAATGAACGCTTACGGGAGCGGATTCGTGAGATTGATGAGAAGAAATCGCCGGTCTTGGATGAACGCCAAGAACTATCGGAATCCCGCTTGAATCTAGAGAAAATCTATGAGGACGGCTTTCATGTCTGCAACCTGCTTTATGGATCAAGACGTGAAGCGGATGAGCCCTGTGCATTTTGTCTAGATGTTATTTATCGTGAAAGCAAGCAGAAATAATCAGAAGAATATGAAGTCTGAGTAAATGAGGCCTGTGACAATAATTCTGTCGCAAGCCTTTTTAAATGGAAGGAAGAGCGAGCATGAAGATCCAAAAAAGTTTCGCGCAGGAAGTGGGAACACTTTATCTAGTCCCAACACCAATCGGTAATTTAGAGGACATGACTTTTCGCGGGGTCAAGACATTGCAGACGGTCGATTTAATCGCTAGTGAGGATACGCGCAATACTCAAAAGTTGTTGAACCACTTCGAAGTGAAAGTACCGCAAAAAAGTTTGCATGAACACAACTATAACGAACGTATTCCAGAATTGTTGGATTTTCTAAAGAACGGCCGATCCATTGCCCAGGTCAGTGACGCTGGGATGCCATCGATCAGCGATCCGGGTCATGAATTAGTTGTTGCTTGTATAGAAGAAGATATTCCTGTCGTCGCTTTGCCTGGAGCAACTGCCGGCATGACCGCGTTGATTGCTTCTGGATTAATGCCGCAGCCATTTCATTTTTACGGCTTCCTGCAACGAAAGAAGAGTACGCAAAAAAAAGAATTAGCTGATTTAAAAAATCAGACGGCGACCTTGATCTTCTATGAGTCTCCTCATCGGGTTAAAGAGACGTTGAAAAATATCTCTGAAGTTTTAGGTGACCGAAACGTTGTGATCTGTCGTGAGTTGACCAAACTTTATGAGGAATATCTGCGAGGAACAGCGGCAGAGTTGATCGAGTATTTGTCGGAGCACTCTTTAAAAGGGGAATGCTGTCTGCTGGTTTCCGGTACGACGGAGCCAGCAGAGGAGGAAATATTTGAAGGAACGCTGAAAGAGCAGGTGGATGCATTAGTGGAAGAGGGACAACCTGCTAAAGAGGCGATTAAAACAGTTGCCAAACGACATGGATTGAAGAAGCAGGATGTTTATAAAGAATATCATGAATTGTAAGAGTAGGAATTTGTTCCTACTCTTTTTATGTGAAGTTTTCTGACATAAAAAGTCATAAAATTAGAATAAAATGAAAAAAATGAGTAAAAACACTTTTTTTATTTGAGTTTGATGTTAGAATACTTAACATAAAGAGAAATGGAGTGGTTTGATGGCAGCAAATATTGCATTTATTTTGATTTGTTCAGGTTTGGTTTTTCTCATGACCCCCGCATTGGCGTTTTTCTATGGCGGATTGGAACGGAGAAAAAATATTCTGAACACAATGATGATGGTAATCTGTGTGATGGGGTTAGCTTCCCTGATTTGGGTAGTGATTGGGTATTCACTATCATTCAGCGGCGGCGGAGATTTTATCGGAAACTTAGATAAAGCATTTTTCAACGGCGTTTCCATGACGAAGGGTGATGGAATCCCAGAAGGACTATTTGCCTTCTTCCAAATGATGTTTGCTTTGATTACAACGGCAATTTTAACAGGATCAGTTGCCGGACGAATGAGATTCTCAGCGATTTTCCTATTTATCGCGATTTGGTTGATCGTAGTCTATGCGCCAATGGCTCATATGGTTTGGGGCGGCGGTTTCCTTGATAAGATTGGTTCAATCGATTTTGCCGGCGGAAATGTCGTGCATATCAGCTCTGGAATTTCAGGTTTAGTCTTGGCAATCGTATTAGGTCGCCGTCGTGAGTATCATCTTGGCGATTATCGGCCACATAATGTTCCCTTCGTAGTATTAGGAACAGGTCTTTTATGGTTTGGCTGGTTTGGTTTCAATGGTGGTTCTGCTTTGGCAGCAGATGGATTGGCAATTCATGCGATGATCACTACGAACACAGCTGCAGCTTGTGCTATGTTATCTTGGATGCTGATTGAGAAAATTTTAAATGGCAAGCCAACTGTTGTGGGTGCTTGTACTGGTGCCGTCGTAGGTTTGGTGGCAATTACTCCTGGAGCAGGCTTTGTATCGATTTGGTCAAGTCTTCTGATTGGTGCGCTAGTAAGTCCTTTCTGCTACTTCTTTATTTCAGTTATTAAACAAAAGCTTGGATTTGATGATGCGTTAGATGCCTTTGGTTGTCATGGAGTCGGCGGGATTTTCGGCGGAATCGTAACAGGAATTTTCGCGGATCCTTCAATTGGAGGAAGAACTGGTCTGATTTATGGTGAAACACACTTATTTATCGCACAAATAGAAAGTGTACTATTCACATTGGTATTTGCTGGTGTAGCTAGTTACTTAATTATTTCATTTATCAGAGTCTTCATGCCAATTCGAGTATCACAACAGGAAGAAGCATTAGGACTTGATCAGATTGAGCATGATGAAAATGCATATCCAACATTTATGGGAATGGATTCATAAGAATATCAGTATGAGGAGGACGCGATGAAAAAAGTTGAAGCGATCATTAGACAGGAAAAATTAGAGGCAATTAAGGAAGCAATCGACAAAGAGATTGAAGTTAATGGAATGACCGTCAGCCAAGTACTTGGTTGTGGTTTACAAAAAGGTCAGAAGACCCATGTTAGAGGGCAAGAGATTATCACAACTCTGCTGCCGAAAGTATCAGTCAGTTTTATTTTAGCTGATGAAGATGTGGAGCGAGTGATTGATTTGATTTTAGAAACTTGTCAGTCGGAGGAATGTGGAACAGGAAAAATATTTGTTTATCCGATTGAAGAAGCAATTCGTATTCGTACCCGTGAATTTGGTAAAGCGGCGATTCAATAAAAGAATCCTGCCTGAGAATTTTCTTAGGCAGGATTTTTTTATTTTAGAATGTCGTCTTTTATTTTTGCAAATTCCGCTTCTGTCAGGATTCCTTGATCCAGTAAATCTTTCATCTTCAAAAGTTGTTCGGCCTTGCTTAATTGGTTCTCGGATGCTTTCTCTTGATTAGCAGGTTGGATATTTTCGTTTAAGCTGGCTAATATCTTTGGTGCCTCATCTTCTGTTAGAACAATTTTAATCATTCCTTCTAAAGAGGTGACCTCCAATATATCTAAACTGGTTTCTTTGATCAAACGAAGCCCTTGCAGATTCGCCAATGGAATAACTTTGAACGCATCACCGATTATTCTCTTTTGTCCCATGATAAAACGTTGGTTCGTTAACGCGTAAGCATAAAAGCCGTCATTTTTTGTAGCAGATGTCCGATTATGCAGACCAATAAAACAAATCAAGACTTCTTCATCAGGTCCTAGATGATTTTCAAGTACCGAAAAAAGTCTTTCGCCCCATTGGCGGTCTGACCCTGAGAAGAATTCGACTTCTTGACAGAATTGGTACATTTCCTCAGCAGTTTTCATGATCCACCCCTTTGATGTGTTAGTTTCAGTGTAGCAAAACTTGGAAACGCAAACAAATTTATTTTTGAGCGAGCTTTTTCGAAGGTGTTTGTGAGTCTGGTGGTCTGAGTGGTTATGGACTGATAGCTAACTCCGTATAAGGGAATCATTTTTCGGAAAGCGCAAAAAAATGAATTGGATTGTCGTCACGCATATCATTCTACTACACCTGCTAAAGCAGGTTGTAGAACTGACAAAAAACCACCATAGCCGTCACTATGGTGGAAATGAAGGTTGTTATTTACTCTTGGTAGGAGTAAGTATGAAAAACCAATTCGGGATAATTGGTATGAATTCATGATAAAGCATTCAGTAAATGAAATCATGAATAGCTGTTTGTTAATCGCTAAGAAATGTATTAGAAAAGACTTATGCAAATTACAGTAAAATTTTTCTGTTTATTTCATAATGAAAGGGTTGCATTTCATTTTTAGGATATTGATTGCTATGGTACACTTGGGTTGGAAGATTTAATTAGGAGGGTACATTTATGGCAAATATCAGTAAAAAGTTACTAACTGAATTGACTTCAGAAGAGGCAACCGGTCCGTTTATCACATTTATGTTGAATACTCACCATGCGCATCAAGACGTTGAAAAAGATCAAATCATGTTTAAAAACTTTGCTAAAGAAGCGAAACGGCGCTTTGAAAAGAAGTACACTGATCACAGCTTTGAACCATTCCAAGAAAAAATCGATCAATTATTAGCAGATGGAGATTTTTGGCGCAGCGGCACGAAAAGTGTTGCGGTAATCTTAACCGAAGATGAAACGTATATTCATCGTTTAAGTATCGCAGTGGACGATCAGTATTATGTCAGTGATCTCCCATATCTATTGGCAATCATAAAAAACGCGCAATTCAACTATTCATACTATTTAATGGCTTTAAATAGAGACTCTATGAAACTTTACCTTGTTCGCAACAAAGAAGTTGAGGTGATCGAGCTTCCAGAAGGCGCACCGAAAGATATCGTGACAGCTTTAGGTGACGAACTAACGGGTGGTAATCTAAGCGCCTCATCTAGGGGCGGAGATGTTGGCAGTGTTCATGGTGTCAGCACTAAGGATGAAGAAGTCGAAATTGACTGGGTAAATTATTATCAAGCGGTTGACAACTTCCTGAAGGAACTGGATAATCCAGAACAGTTACCAGTCTATCTTTTTGCTTTGCCAGAAAATCAATCACAATTCAAAAAGATTGCTAAAAATCCTTTTTATTCGGATAAAGCAGCGATCAGCGGATCTCCTGCTCAAGTAACGATCAATGATATCAAAAAGGAAGCACAAAAAATAGCGGATCAGTTAGCTGAGGTAGAAACACAAACCAATCAAAAGTTGATCAATCGAAAATTTATCGATCAATTGGTAGATATTGTACCGGCAGCAATAGAAGGGAAAATTTCTCATTTATTTATTGCAACATCAAACCTTGTTGATGGCTACGGAGAAGACCCTGATATTGAGTATGATCGTCGTCAAGTACTAAATGAAATTACCGACAATGTTATCAAAAATGGTGGACAGGTCTTTGTTCTAGACCAAAAAGATGCACCAGATGAAAAAAGCTTATTGGCGATTCTACGGTATTAGCGAGCAAATATTTCAAATACATTAAGAAAAAATTTTTTAAGCGATAACCTAGTGTTATCGCTTTATCTGTGTTATACTTCTAATTGTAGTTTTTGTACGGTAATATTGGCAAGTTTGTTTCAGACAACATCTTTCCTATTTCACCATTCAAGTAATTACAAAATTAATTTTTATCCTAGGAGGATGTTTAACATGGAACAAGGTACAGTAAAATGGTTCAACTCAGAAAAAGGCTACGGATTTATCACTGCTGAAAACGGAAATGACGTATTCGTACATTTCTCAGCTATCCAAGGCGACGGCTTCAAAACTTTAGAAGAAGGTCAAGCAGTGACTTTCGACGTTGAAGAAGGCCAACGTGGACCTCAAGCTACAAACGTTAACAAAGCTTAATTTTAGTAGACTTTTATGCCGGATGCGAAAGCATCTGGCTTTTTTTTTGTGCCTAGACACCCAATTTCGGACAAAACTTTGTCCGAAACAAATAAACTACTATTCCCTTTTGTTTTTCATTGATGGAGCTCGAGATGGGTTATATGAGTGATGAACAGAAAAAAAGAATGGTCATTAAGGCAGTATTGATCAGCATAGGAACCATTGTAGTTTTCAGTATTCTTTGTGGGAAGCTGTCTGAGGGATTGCCGATAGATTTACCACAAAATATTTTCCAGAAAAATCAACATTTTGTCGCAATAGTTGGTAATAGCACTTTTGAAATTCACAGTACCTTGTTTTATCCAGCATTAATGGGCTTCATTTATAAGCTTAAGGAAGTTCAATATGGCGTGATTCCGAGGGAACCCTTTATTAGAAAGAATTTTTTATCGGTAGTTGCGGTTTCCTTATTCTGTAGTTATGTACCAGTTTTTGTTGAGATGTTGATAAATAGTTAGAAAAATAGGTATTCGAGTTACCGGATTGGAATGGAGGAATAGAATGATTTTTGAGTTAGGTTTGTTTGTATTTTTTATGGGCTGGATTTGTATTCTTTTGTAGGACTATTCTCCTTAATAAGGGTCTTGAAAGGTGCATATTGCTATGATGAATTAGAAAGGAAAGTAATTTTTGATGCATTTGCTATAAGTATGAGGATTATTCTTATCGTCAATCTGAGCTTTCGTTTGTATTTCCTGTTGAATGGACAGGATTCGTCTCACTAGGAGGATTTTATAATGGAGGATTGATAAGCGATTCCCTATTACAATTTGATAGTTTTCTATTTGACTGTTCTATTATTGGGATTTGTTATATGACTCGCCGATATCACTTCGGGCTAATTCAAAAAAGAAATATTATTTTGCCGATTATTATCTTCCTAGTACTTCTAATCAGATCTTTTCTTGTTTTGTTAATGCTGAGATAGGTAGCGCTCGTCACTTACATTTGAGTGAGGAGTCTATTCACTCGTTCAAGACAAAATAACCTATTTTTATGATCGTCCTTCAAAAATGGAAGGGATTAATAGTATAATGATAATTATTTGTGAAATGATTGCTAAGGAGTGTTGCACGATTTTCATGAATGATTGAAAATTGTTGAGATGGAGTGATTAAATGGAAAAGCATTTGAAAAAGGCAAAAACATGGAATATGGTTATGATTGTACTGACACTGATCACAGTTCTTATGGGAATAGTCGAGATTCCGAAAACGTTGAACCCGAGATTTATCGAGAATGAGGTACTAGGAGATTTTAATCGGCAAATGTTTAATTACTTAAATAGTCCGCTGACAAAGACTATTTCTATCTTATCATTAGTAATTTCGATAGTTTTGTTGGTTCTTTATTTTAGAGCAAATAAGAGTTTATCAGAGGATATTATACCATCAAAATTGCCGTACTATTTTTATATTGGATGGAGTCTCGTGTCTTTAGCCATTGGATTAGTGATGGCACCTAAGATGGAAGTAGAAGGAGTCAATATCTCTTTCGTTACGACAATTGTGGGAATTGTTACGAATTTCATATTCTTTATTCCTGCAATTCTAGTGATTATCAATCTATTTAAAGCCGAGCCAGAGGAGTAGCGAATGAAAAAGAGAAAAATGACAAAAAAGCAAAGAATTCGGTGGAGCATTATTGCAGGAGTGGCAGCATTAGTAGTATTTATCGGTGTTCTTGCTTATTCCCAAATGAAATCGACAACAGTCAAAGAAAATCAATTCAAGACAGTGACATTGAAAAAATCAGATCCACTGACTTTTAATGGGATAGTGGAAGCGACCCACACGCAGGATTATTATTTTGATCAAACGTTGGGGAAGATTTCTGAGATCAATGTTCAAGATGGACAGGAAGTCGATCAAGGCACGACGCTCTTAAGCTACACCAACACGGAATATCAAGAGCAGGCGGATGAACAGAGTACGAACCTGGATAAGCTGTATCTCGCCGTATCAAATGCACAAGAATCTTTGGCTATGGCCCAAGATAAGCAGGCGAAAGAGCAGCAAAAATTGAATGACGCGATCACAAACTATAATAATACGAATGAAAATAGTGAAGAGGGCGCTGCAAAAAAGGAACAATACAATCAAGAGAAAACGCAGTATGAAAGTAGTGTGGAGGCTGCTGGCGAGGCAGTCGTTCAGGCGCGACAAGCGCTGGAAAGTGCCAATGTGGAGCTGAACTCAGCTTCGCAAAGTGTGACGAAGATGCGGGGAAAAGTCAGTTCAACGATTGCCAGTGCAACAAAAGGAACGGCCTATATCAATGAAAAAGGCAAGAATGATCCTTCAGTACCAGTAGTAAAGATTGTCAGTAATGAGGTCACGATCTCAGCCAAAACATCTGAGTATGATTACCCGCAGGTCCATCAGGACGCGGCTGTGACCATCAAACCGATCACGACCAATCAGGAGATCGCGGGAACAATCACCCATGTAAACAAATTACCTGACCAAGCAGAGGCTGCTAGTCAAGCTGGAGCAGCGACCGGAGCGGCAACCAGTTCAGTTTCCAATTACAGCTTCATCGTGAAGCCGACAGAGGAATTACAGTACGGCTATAACGTCCAAGTTGTCCTGCCTCTGACTGAGATTCGTATACCGAAAAAAGCGGTCAGGGAGACTGGTGACAGTCATTACGTCTTTGCTTATCGTAAGGGGAAAGTTCGAGAAGTGACTGTCGAAGTCGAGGACAAAGGCGACTACTATCTTTTGAAGAATGGTCTTAAGGATGGCGATCGGATCATTTCAAATCCTGACAAATCATTACGCGATGGTCAGGAAGTGGCGGTGGACTAAATGATCGAACTGAAAAATATCAACAAGTACTACCGCAATGATGAAGAATCGCTGCATGTGTTAAAAGACATCAATCTTAAAGCCGATGCTGGTGAAATGATTGCGATCATGGGACCATCCGGATCAGGCAAATCAACCTTGATCAATCTATTAGGCTTTATCGATACAAAATTTGAAGGTCAGTATTTATTTGAAGAGGAGAATCTAGTGACGACCACTGATGATCGTCTGTCTAAGACACGTAACCAGATGGTCGGCTTCGTTTTTCAAAATTTTAGCTTAATCGAAAACTACACGGTCTACGAAAATGTGGAGCTGCCGCTGCTTTATAATGGCTATGGCTTCCATCAAACGAAAGAAAAGGTGATGGCAGTATTAGAAAAGGTCGGGATCGCGGACAAGGCCGAGAAGCATCCGCGCCAACTGTCCGGTGGTCAGCAGCAGCGTGTTGCGATCGCGCGTGCCTTGATCAATCAGCCGAAGTTTATTATCGCCGATGAACCAACCGGGGCTTTGGATACCCATACCTCAAATGAGATCATGGAGCTGTTTAAGGAGTTGAATCGTCGTGACCGGGCAACGATCTTTTTAGTGACTCATGATCCAGAAGTCGTTCCTTATTGCACGCGTCTCGTCAAAATCAGAGATGGTGCGATCACTGATGACAAGGCGGTGAACGAAGCATGAAGTTCTATGTAAACTGGCGTTCGTCTCTAGGGTCAATCTTTAAGAATAAGAAACGCAGCGCGTTGACCATGTTTGGGATCATCATCGGAATTGCGGCCGTGATCGCAATTTTATCAATTGGACGTGGCTTTGAACGGGATACGATTGAGAGTCTGACCTCAGATGATTCAGAAGAGCTGAAGGTGGATATCAATTTTATCCCCAACAATGATGCGTTATATTCTTCTAATATTGATATGATCCAGTCTTCTGATTTCAGCATGTTGAAAAATGTTGAAGGGATCAAGTCCGTAGCGTATCCGAAACCAGATTTGAGCTACATCTATAAAGAGGTGAAGGTAAAAGATAAGACGAATCATTATCGCATAGGGGTCGTTTCTGAAAAGGGCAAGTCTGTGCGCTATGGACGAGCAATCAGTGCTTACGATAATCAAACCCAAAATAAAGTCGTGACGATCGATACCAACTTAGCGAAAGATCTTTTCGGATCAGCTAAAACCGCGGTTGGTCGTGGTTTCGAACTAGATAAGCAAGTATTTACGATCATCGGTGTTTTCCCAGCCGGAGCACAGGAAACGATGTTCTCCGAAGGGACAACCAAAATCCTGCTGCCGCGCCAAACCTACATCCGTTTCTTCGGAAATGAGCAGGATACAAGCACCGTTGTTCTGACGTTGGAGGATGGGGCTCAGCTCAATAAAGTGACAGATAGAGCGATGAAAAAGCTGAAAGACGCCGGAGCAATGCGCCAGCAAGGGGAATATCAGGTTTCTAATATGGCAATGATGACCGATGGGATCAGTCAGGTACTGAGTACGATCACACTTTTCATCAGTGCTGTTGCAGGAATCTCATTGTTCATTGCCGGCGTCGGTGTGATGAATATGATGTATATCTCTGTTTCAGAGCGGACCAAAGAAATCGGGATACGCCGAGCATTGGGGGCGACCCGCGGCGCGATCCGCATGCAATTCTTACTTGAAGGGATGACCTTGACGCTCGTTGGTGGGGTCATCGGCTATCTGTTAGGAATGATTGTCGCCTATGCGATCGGGAATGTGATGGATATCTCGGTATCTGTTGATCTGTTTACCGTCGTTCTGGCGGTGGGTGTTTCCAGCGGAATCGGCTTGATCTTCTCAGTCATGCCAGCTTCTGAGGCAGCGAAGAAAGATCTGATCGATATTTTGAGGTAAAAAAATTTCATTAACATAAGCGTTCATTAAGCTATCTCAATTTTGGGATAGCTTTTTTTGGAAAAAAAGAAGGCTAGCAAACACTAGACTTCCAATTTTTCTTTGAGCGCTTCAGTTAGAGTGGCTGAAAAGTTAATCCCAGCCTCTTTACCCAGATCATTCAAATACTGGGGGATTGTCAGTGTTTTCTTCACTGGCTTACTATCAAATTTCTTACGATAAAATGCCAGATCAATATCGATTGGGATCAATAAATCCCCAGACTCTACTTGGATACTTTGATGATCAGTGGGAGTCGGGAAGCCTTCTTTTTCATCTTCCGCATCAATCAACCATCCAGCTAGTAAATCTTTTGCCATGTATAAGGCTTCATGCATATCCTCACCAAATGTTGAAGCATCGTTTAAATCAGGAAATACCACATTAATACCATCCTCAGCAAAGCTAAACACAGCATAATAAATCACCATATAGATCAATCCTTTCGTAAGCTTATCTTAAGCCAGCCTGCTTAAAAATATTGTTCAGTGTTCCAATTGGTATATCTCTGTGACTGTGAAACGGCACAGGGACCTTCCCTTTCTTAGTCGGATGTTTGTAGAATCTATGGCTCCCTCGTGGAGAATCAAAATACCAGCCATCGCTTTTGAGAATCTTAACTACTTGTTTAGCATCCATTTCTAACATCCTTCACATGATTATTTTAACACGTATAAATACACGTGTAAATGCATGAGCTAAGGGTCGATATTTCTATATGGTCTGAGGCGGCTGATAAAACATGAAAACCATGCCCATTATTAAAATACGAAAACAATTCAAAATTGAGTGAAGAAAAAATTAGCCGATTCGATCTGGCTTCTTACTTACTTGTTTTCACAGATTTAACTTAATATACGATTAGGTCCGAGTTAGTTTCATTAACGAAAAAAGTCCCGCAGGCTCATAGTATCATTCCTATGAGTCTGCGGGACTTTCCCAATTTTTTAGTTTATTTCTTGCGTTGCTGTTTACCGGCATTGCGCCCGTTGGCATTTTTATTTTTGTTTTTAGGCTGGTTTACTTGTTTTGGTTGAATAGGTTCAGCCTTTTTAATCGGTTTTGTGACTACTTGTTTTGGTGGATTTTTCTTTAATTCTTCTTGAATCTGCGCTTTGATACGAGGACGCATCAAGACGTTTGTGATGAAGGTTTGGATACAACTGAAAATCCCACCGATTACCCAGTAAAGCGCGACACCCGCAGGTGAAGTGAAGGACATGAACACAATCATCAACGGTGAAGCGATCATCATGCTACGCATCGTTTTCTTCTGCTCTTCAGGCACGCCGATCAAGGAGATGTACCCTTGAAGTAGGTAAGCGACACCGACGAAGACCACTAACAGATAACTCGGCTTAGCGAGGTCAATCCCGATAAACGTCGAATGCTGAATTCCTTCTGAGAAACGAGCAGTGTAGTACAATGCGGAGAAGATCGGCATTTGGATTAGCAATGGTAAACAACCCATACCGCCCATCATGCTCACATTGTTTTCCTTGTAGACTGCCTGCATTTCACGCTGTGCTTCCATTTGTTCTTCTTGGGTCGTAGCTTGTTTTACTTTTTCTTGTGCAGCGTCAATTTGTGGTTTGATCGACTGCATTTTTTCTGATTGGATCAAAGATTTCTTCGATTGGTTGATTCCTAACGGCATGATGATCAAGCGTACGATGATCGTCAAAACAATGATCGCTAAGCCGTAAGACCAGTCGAAACTAGTAACCATCCAATTTAGGAAGTTCTCCAGTGGAACAACAAGCATTCGATAGACAAGACCTGAAGTATCTGGCGTGCCATCACTATTTGAACGGACACAGCCGGATAATAGTAAAAGAACGCCCAAAAGGCCGGAGCCTAAAAGCCAATTTTTAAATTTTGTCATTTATTTCTTCCTCTGCTAATAAAAATTTATACAGGAAATACTATACTAGATAACACAAGCCTTTTCAATCTAATTCGAAAAAAGTCAGGGAACCTTGTCAATTTTTTAATACACAACATTGAATTGATCGTAGTCCTTAATGGTAGGGTCTTCATATTGCTCAATGTGGGAAACGCGGGCAAACGGATTTTGCGGAACCTTGAGTTTTTCCAGCAGCTGATCGATTTGTTCTCTCGTACCGACTGCTTCGATCGTCACGCTGCCGTTGTCTTCGTTTTTGACCGTACCGGTCAATCCAATCTCCACGGCCATTTGATATGTTGTATAGCGAAAGCCGACACCTTGTACACGTCCAGTAACATTTATATGTTTTTTCATCAGAAAACCTCCTATTTATTTTTCTCTTATTCTCTATGATAACGAGTTTTGCTGGTTGTTACAAGAATTCACGTGCTATAATGGCAGACGAAATGATAATTGAGCGAGGAGAAACACGTTGAAGGAAATCCAATCAAGTAAAAATACATTAATCAAAGAAACCAAAAAATTGCAGCAAAAGAAATATCGCCAGCAGACAAATAGCTATTTATTGGAAGGCTTTCATCTGATCCAGGAAGCAAAAGCCGCCAATATCACGCTGAAGGAAGTTTTTATCAGCCAACGGGGATTGAACGAATGGTCTGACTGGGTCGAAGAAAATCTGGCAGACTATTATTTAGTATCCGATGAGGTACTGAAAACACTAGCCAGTCAGCCAACCCCGCAAGGTATGATCGCTGTGGCAGAGATGCCGCAGGAAGACTCGACAGATTATTCAGGTGCTTGGTTGCTACTTGATAATGTCCAAGATCCCGGCAATGTTGGAACGATGATCCGAACAGCTGATGCGGCTGGTTTTGCTGGAGTTATCTTAGGACAAGGCAGCGCGGACCTGTACAATCCGAAAACGTTACGCAGTACACAAGGAAGTCTTTATCACCTATCTGTGAAAAATGGAGACTTGGCAGAGATCATCCCTCAATTCCAACAAGCGGGTAGTCCAGTACTAGGAACAGCCTTAGATAAAGAAGCTAAAGAGTATCTAACAGTAGAAAAAATGACTGACTTTGCATTAGTGATGGGAAACGAAGGACAAGGAATGGCGCCAGAATTACTGGCTATGACCGATCAAAATATTTACATTACGATTAAAGGACAAGCTGAATCCTTGAACGTCGCGATTGCTGCTGGCATTCTAATGTTCCATTTTCTTAAATAAGTCTTCACATTTTTATAACTGTTATTAAGGAACCCTTAAACTTTTTTCACAAAGTCATGGAAGCCTATTCAACTAATGATAGCCGTGTTATAATGGGCGACAGAACGAAGAAAAGGGGCTTTTTATCCATGACAGAAAACTGGCGTGATGACGAAGAATACGTTTCTTATATTGAGGATTTACTAGCTACCGATGAAGTCCAAAGACTAGCAGATTACACCCAACATATGAACTCAACAAGACTGGAGCACTCAATCAGTGTTTCTTACAATAGCTATAAATTAGCAAAACAATTCAATGGCGATGCAAGAGCGACTGCTCGTGCGGGTCTGTTACATGACTTGTTTTACTATGACTGGCGGACAACAAAATTCGATGAAGGTTCACATGCTTACATGCATCCACGGATCGCTGTGAAAAATGCAGAGAAGATCACCGAATTGTCTGACCTTGAACGTGATATTATTATTAAACATATGTGGGGGGCAACAATCACTCCTCCGAAATATAAGGAAAGTTATATCGTTACGATGGTTGATAAATATTGCGCCATTAAAGAAGCAGCCGTGCCTTTAGTAGACAGATTCAATTCCTACAAAGCGCGCTTAAAGAAAGAATGGAACTAACTAAACAATTTTAGGCACCAAACATTTTGTTTGGTGCCTTGTTTTTGCCAGTTTTTCTTCTTGCTTTAGCAAGTTAGAAAATGGTATGCGAAACGAAAATAAGCCTCATTTTTCTGATCTTTAGAAAAATGAATACCTCAAAAAGAGATAGCCTCAAATGCTAATTTTTATTTATTATTATAGCAAGTAAAACAGTTTACTAAATAAGAAATTCAGTCATAAAGCAAAAGCAACTATTTAATTCATAGAAAGTGAGGTACAAAATTATCAAACCAAATGTAGCGAAACAATTATTTTTTGCGGTCATCGGAACATTTATCGCAGCGATCGGTATTCGTCTGATCGTCGTCAGTGGCCTAGGAGCAGATGCGATCAGCACGTTAGTCTTAGGCATCCTGCAGCATGTTCCATTAAAGTTCGGCACAGTCAGTATGCTCTTTAACGGTATCATTTTAGTCATAATCTTTCTTTATGATCGGAAAATGATCGGACTTGGAAGTATTATCAACAGCTTTGGCATCGGTTTTTGCTTAAACTTATTAGACTGGATGGGGATTCTACATACGATTCCTGAGAGCATGGGGCATTTGTCAATCATCGTTGGAGCTATCGTATTCGGTTTTGGCACGGGCGTTTATTTGTTAGCGGATTCAGGATCAGGAGCCTATGAATCGTTGATGATCCTATTAAAGCGCGTACTGAACAGTTCGGTCAAAGTCGCGCGGATCATTTTAGACGCGGCCTTCTTTTTGACTGGCTTCTTACTAGGCGGACATATCGGCTTAGGTACATTGATCGTGCTCATATTGATGGGTACTTCCTTAGAATTCACCTTGAATCATTTGCCGAAGCTGCGATTTTTCCGAGTGCAGGAAGCAAAATAGATGAATTTTACCGTTCGCGGCTCATTTTCCCTAGTATCTATAGGGGGAATTTGCTACAATGAATAAGGTTCATTTTATAGCAGATTCGGGTCCGATTCACGATCCATCGAATTTTCAGATAGAAAAATTCGAACATATAAAATAGGAATAGGAGTGCTTAATAATGATTGCAGCAAGCGACTTACGTGCAGGTATGACCTTTGTTCAAGGCGACAAATTGATCAAAGTATTAGATGCCAGCCACCACAAACCTGGTAAGGGAAATACGGTTATGCGTATGAAATTACGCGACGTTCGTACAGGTTCAACCTACGATACGACGTTCCGTCCAGATGAAAAATTTGAAAAGGCGATGATGGATACAAAACCTGTTCAATATTTGTATAGCCAAGATGATATCGCTATTTTCATGGATCTAGAAACCTATGAACAATACGAAATTCCAATCAAAACCGTTGAAGAAGAAATGAAATACTTGCTTGAAAACATGGAGTTGAACATTCAATTCTATGGCGATGAAGTTATCGGCTTAACCTTGCCAACTACTGTGGTCTTGAAAGTGGTTGAAACCCAACCATCAATCAAAGGCGCGACAGTTACTGGTTCAGGTAAACCAGCAACAATGGAAACAGGTCTAGTCGTGAACGTTCCTGACTTTATTGAAGAAGGCGAAATGCTGGAAATCAATACCCAAGAAGGTACGTACCAAAAACGCGCGAATAAATAATAGAGGAAACACCATGATCACAAACGGATCGTGGTGCTTTTTTTGTTTGATTGAGAGAATAAAAAAATAGCAAAGTTGTTGACAATAGTTCGGTACCGAACTATAATAACAAACGAAATAAAGTTCGGTACCGAACTTTTATGATAAAAGAAGGGGATTTTAATATGAGTGAGTTTACAAAAGACTTAATGCGACAATTACGTTTTATCAGTTCTGCCAGCAATGCGTTCATGAGCAAGAGACAAAAGCTGAACGGTCAGCAACGTGTAATAGCGATTTTAGCAAAAGAAGATGGGCTGATTCAAAGTCAATTAGCTGAGATTTTAGATATCCGTCCAAGTTCATTAGCTGAATTAATGAAAAAGATGGAAAAAAGCGGAGATGTACTACGAAAAGAAGAAGAAAACGATAAACGAATCAAGCGAGTTTTTTTAACCGAAAAAGGAAAACAAAAAGCGCAAAAATTCAGCTACGTCAGTGAGGATATGAGTGAGGCATTCTTTGCAGGGTTAACCAAAGAAGAACAAGAAAACTTCAGTGAGTATATGCAAAAAATTTCTGCCGGGTGGCAAGAGGAATTTCAAAATCAAGCGGGACGTTTTGTTGACCCAATGGATCGTTTGCGACAGATGCAAGCGATGCGTGAGAAGTTCGCAGAAAACTGGCAAGAGGATTGGCAAAATCTCTCACGAGAAGAACAGCATCGTCTACGCAATCAAATGAGACGAGAGATGCGAAACGCGTCACGAGATTTTTCGCGTAATTTTAATCATGATTTTCGCCAAAATTTCTGGGGCAATCCCAATTTTTGTGATGGACCGGATAAGTCAAAAGATTCAGACGATACAGAGTGGGAAGATTTTTAACAGTTAGAAGTGGTGAGTTTTTCATTGGAATAACTCTCATTACCACGAATTAGGAGGTAATAGGTATGGATCGGGATATGAGTATGGCGCCTGAACAAACAACAAAAGGCGATAAAAAGAAAAGCAACTATAAATTGAAGGATTTTTTACGATTGATCATGAGTGTCAATCCAAAGAAAACACTTTTTGCGATTGGTTTGTTTTTAAGCCTATTAACAAGTGGTGCTAGTTTGATTGTACCGCAATTAACCAAGGGCTTAATCGATACAAGCAAATTGGCACAGATCGATAAGACGATGCTGATTGTTTTAGTTTTGGCCTTTGTGGCCCAATTAGCATTCGGTGCGATCGGCAGTTTCTTATTACGTTATGTCGGTGAAAGTGCCGTTAAAACGTTACGGGAAAAATTGTGGGGTCATCTATTACAAATGCCTGTTGGTTATTACGACGATCATAAATCTGGTGAAAGCAGTTCACGATTAGTCAATGACACAACAGTTATCAAAGATTTAGTAGCCACCCAATTTCCAAACTTTATTACTGGTGCAATTCAACTTGTAGGATCGATGATTATCCTATTTGTCATGGATTGGAAAATGGCAGCAATGATGTTCTTAGCGGTACCGATCATGGCTTTGATCATGATGCCGATCGGTCGGGTCATGTCTCGTTTAGGTCGTCAATTACAGGCCGCAACGGCTGACTTCAACGCTGAGGCTAGCGAAAAATTATCGGAGATTCGTTTGATTAAGTCTAGTAATGGAGAAGAATTTGAAAAAGCCAGCGGCGGTTCATTCATCAATAAGATCTTCAATTTAGGAATTAAAGATGCGAAGGTTGAAGCAATGCTGCAGCCCATCATCACAACAGTCATGTTAGGTTTATTCGTGGGCATCTTAGGCTACGGCGCCGTTCGTGTCCAAGCGGGTACATTAACTAGTGGACAATTAGTTGCTTTTCTACTGTATCTGTTTAACATCATGATGCCGGCAGCCAGCTTCGCGATGTTCTTCTCGCAAGTGCAAAAAGCAATGGGGGCGACAGAACGAATCGAACAAATCTTGAAAACCGAGTTGGAACCTATCGAAACAGGTAAAGCAGTTGATGTGGCAGGTAAGACAATCAAAGCGGAGAATCTTTCTTTCCATTATGTAGCGGATCGCCCAATTTTGAAAAATGTTTCCTTTGAAGCCAAACCAAATACGGTGATCGCCTTTGCTGGGCCAAGCGGTGGTGGAAAATCCACGATCTTTGCCTTGTTGGAACGTTTTTATCAACCAACAAATGGTGTGGTCAAAATAGGAGATGAAAAAATTGATGATCTCAGCTTAACAAATTGGCGTTCGCAAATCGGTTATGTTTCGCAAGATAGTGCCGTTTTTGCTGGAAGTATTCGTGAGAACCTACAATATGGCCTCGATCGGACATTGACGGAAGAAGAATTGTGGCATGGTTTGGAATTGGCTTACGCGGATCAATTTGTTCGTGATTTTCCAGAACAATTGGAAACAGAACTAGGAGAACGCGGTGTGAAATTATCCGGCGGACAAAAACAACGGATCGCCATTGCTCGTGCATTCTTACGCGATCCAAAAATCTTAATGTTGGATGAAGCAACAGCCAGTTTGGATTCACAATCAGAAGAAAAAGTTCAACGTGCGTTGGACCAACTGATGGAAGGGCGAACCACGCTAGTTATCGCTCACCGTCTATCTACGATTGTAGATGCCGATCATATTTACTTTATTGAAAAAGGTGAAGTGACCGGTCATGGCACTCATAGTGAATTAATCGCCAGCCATCCACTATATGCGCAATACGTACAAGAGCAAGTGGTGAATTAATAAATGAAAAGAAAATCGCGTCGAAGCTTTCTAAACAGAAAGTTTTAACGCGATTTTCTTTACTATTAATAAGTCGGCATTTTTTCTTCGTAAGCTGTGATCTTATCTTCATACTGCAAGGTGATGCTGATATCATCTAAGCCGTTGACTAATTTTTCTTTCCAAGTTGGGTCGATTTGAAAGGCATAGCAAGACTCGGATGTTTGCACCTCTTGTTTTGGCAGATCAATCGTAATTGTTTGATCGGCAGGAATCTGGCTGAGAATCTCGCGGACGTCCTTATCCAGCTTGATCGGCAACAGACCATTTTTCAATGCGTTCATATAAAAGATGTCACTATAGCTGCCGGCAATCACCGCTTTGAAGCCGTAATCTTGAATAGCCCAGGCTGCATGTTCACGCGATGAACCAGAACCAAAGTTTTCGCCAGAGATTAAGATTGTTGCCTCTTTTCGTTCTGGTGCATTTAAAATGAACTCAGGATTTGGTGAACCGTCTTCCAAAAAACGCCATTCATCAAAAAGATGTTTGCCGAAACCGGCCTTATCGACTTGTTTTAAAAAGCCTTTTGGAATAATTTGATCCGTATCAATATTATCGTTCATTAGAGGAACTGTTTTTCCTGTATAAATCGTAAATTTTTCCATTAGATGACCTCCTTGCGGCTATCGACGAAGTTTCCATGAATGGCCGCTAGTGCTGCCATTACCGGACTACAAAGGTGGGTACGAGCGTCTTTGCCCTGGCGTCCTTGGAAATTTCGATTGGATGTAGATGCACAATGAACTCCTGCTGGTACACGGTCAGGGTTCATACCCAAACACATTGAGCACCCAGGTTCACGCCATTCAAACCCTGCTTCGACGAAAATTTTATCCAAGCCGATTTTCTCAGCTGCTTTGCGAACGGGTCTTGAACCGGGGACGACGATGGCAGTGACATTGTCATGAACCTTTTGGCCTTCGACGATTTTCGCGGCTTCCTGCAAATCGGATAGACGTCCGTTGGTACAGGAACCGATGAAGACATAGCCAATTGGAATATCTGATGGTGTTTGGCCTGGTTTAAGGTCCATATAATCGTAAGCTTTTTGCAAATCAGCTGAGGTGGCTGCCGGGAAAGTCCCATCGAATGGTACGCCCATCTCGGGATTCGTTCCCCAAGTTACAAAAGGAACAAGTTCGCTGGCATCAAGTGTCAGCACCTTGTCGTATTGAGCATCTTCGTCAGTGTAGAGCTCTTTCCAGTCATTGATTGCGGCTTCCATGTTTTTCGGAGCATACTCGCGTCCTGCCACATATTCAAACGTTTTGTCATCTGGGGCGATGATACCAATCTTTGCGCCGCCCTCAATTGCCATGTTGCAGATCGTCATCCGTTCTTCCATAGAAAGGTTTTCAATCGTTTCTCCGCAAAATTCTGCACCATAACCGACACCGAAATCCGTCCCGTATTTCGCGATCAACGCCAAAATAATGTCTTTTGCATAAACGCCCTTTGGTAGTTTACCAGTGACTTTGATGCCCATATTTTTCGGTTTATTTTGCCAAAGCGTCTGGGTAGCAAAAACATGTTCCACTTCGCTGGTTCCGATACCAAAAGCCAAGGCACCGAAAGCACCATGAGTTGCTGTATGTGAATCCCCGCAGACAATTGTTTTCCCTGGCTGAGTCAGCCCAGTTTCGGGACCAACCATATGAACGATCCCTTGACGTTCACTACCATTATCACAGAGCTCAACGCCAAATTCTTGGCAATTATCTCTCAATGTATCGATTTGTTTTTTCGCAACTAGATCGGTGAAGTTGAAAATATCTACTGTCGGTGTATTGTGATCCATCGTAGCGAATGTTCGCTCAGGATGACGTAAAGTCCGACCAGCTTCACGAATCCCCGCAAAGGCTTGAGGGGAGGTGACTTCATGGATCAAATGCAGGTCAATGTAAAGCAATTGTGGAGAACCTTCTTCGCCATGAACGACATGTCGATCCCAAAGTTTATCAAATAATGTTTTTCCCATAGTTATTTTTCCTCCAATTCTCGAATCACGGCGTCAGTGAACTCGTCAGTTGTTGCCTGTCCGCCTAAATCACCAGTAAAGATTCCTTTTGATAATACGGTATCGCAAGCTTTTTCAATTGCTTGTGCGGCGTGCTCTTCTTGGAATGATTGTCGCAGCATCATCGCTACGGACAAAATCATTGAGATCGGGTTCGCGATTCCTTTTCCCGCGATGTCTGGTGCTGAGCCGTGAATTGGTTCGTATAGCGAAGGACCGCCATCGCTATGACTAGCACTTGGCAATACACCTAATGACCCCGGTAATACTGAAGCTTCATCGCTCAAGATGTCACCGAAAAGATTTTCCGTTACGATCACATCAAAGGCTTTCGGATTTTGAATTAACTTCATTGCGGCAGAGTCAACGTATTGATGTTCTAGCTGGCAATCAGGATATTCTTTCGCGACTTCCTCCGCTGTTGCTCGCCATAATTTACTGGAGGCCAGAACATTCGCTTTATCTACCGAAGTCACTTTTTTACTTCGGCCTTGGGCAATTTTGAAAGCGGAATGGACGATCCGCTCGATCTCGTCTTTCTGGTAACGGGCCGTATCGTAAGCCATCTTATCAGTTAATTCTCGTGGTTCACCGAAATAAATACCGCTGCTCAATTCCCGGACTATAATCAAATCAGTCCCTTCAAGGATCTCAGGTCTCAATGGTGAAAGATGTAGTAGGGCAGAGGAGACTGAGACTGGCCGAATGTTCGCGAATAAATTGAGCGATTTTCTTAAATCCAGCAAACCTTTTTCCGGTGTGTCTGCCATTTTTTCCCATTTAGGTCCACCAATGGCGCCTAACAGGATGGCATCGGCTGATTGACAGGCTGTTAATGTTTTTTCTGGCAGTGAAGCACCAGCTTCATCAATGCCAGCTCCGCCAAAAGGCACTTTTTCAAGTTCAAAGTTATTTTCACAATTTTTCTCAACTGAAGCTAATACTTTTAACCCGCTATCCATAATTTCAGGTCCAATTCCGTCTCCGGCTAAAACAACGATCTTTTTCTTCATGTGCATGCTCCTATCTCATTTTAAGGTGTTCATTTATAAATAACTATCTCGCTAACCATTTTGTTCTAAATGATTGCTGGCTTGGACGTAGGCTTTTGCTGATGCGTGTAAAACATCAAAGTCTACACCAATACCGCGATATTCGCTATTCGTTTTCTCGTCAAACAGAGTGACACGTACTTCCGCTTGGGCATCTTCGCCGCCAGTCAGTGCTTGAATTTCATATTCGGTCAGCTCAGGATCTTGATTAAACAATTCATCAATCGAATTGTAGATTGCTTGAATACTACCTGAACCGATTTGAGAAGCAACTTTCGTTTCGCCGTTTTCATCTGTGATTGAGACGATTGCTCCCTGATAGCCGTTAGAACTGTATTGAACCTGAACATCCGCTAGTTTATATTTCTCAGTTTCTTCGCGGTACTGATCAGCAAGCAGTGCCACAAGATCCTTATCCGTAATTTGCTTTTTCTTGTCGGCTAATGATTTGAAACGTTTGAAGGCTTCTTTACTATCGGCATCATTTAGTTGGTAACCTAATTCCTCTAATTTTGCATTAAATGCATGACGCCCCGATAATTTTCCGAGTGGAAGAGAATTTTGATTGACACCCACCATGGTAGGCGTGATGATCTCGTAAGTCTCTGGATTTTTCAAAACGCCGTCTTGATGAATACCAGATTCATGGGCATAGGCATTATCACCAACGATTGCTTTATTTTTTGGAACCGGAATACCTGAAAGGCGAGAGACTAGTTCACTGGTTCGCTTAGTTTCGTTTAATACGATATTCGATTCACATTGATAGAAGTCTTTGCGAATCGCTAGTGCCAACGCCACTTCTTCTAATGCGGTGTTACCCGCACGTTCGCCGATTCCGTTGATTGCTCCTTCTACACGATTCGCACCATTTTCGATTGCCGCCAGTGCGTTAGCTGTTGACATTCCCAAGTCATCATGGCAATGAGAGGAAAAAGTGATCTCTTCCTCACTGCGAATATTTTCAATCAATGATTTAAAAATACCGCCATATTCGGTAGGATTCGAGTAGCCGACAGTGTCAGGGACATTAATGATCGTCGCGCCAGCATCAATCGCTGTTTGTACTGCTTTTAATAGGAAGGATTTTTCTGTTCGTGAGGCATCTTCCGGTGAAAATTGCACCTTCTTGAACAAACTGCGTGCGTAGCCAACGTGTTCTTTAATGGAAGCCAGAACCTCCTCCCGAGTCATTTTCAGTTTGTATTGCATATGCACGTCGCTTGTTGCTAAGAATACGTGAATTTGCGGATCAACTGCATCTTTTAGTGCTTCATAGGCCCGGTCGATATCCTTTTTCTGGCAACGAGCCAGTCCTGTTACAGTCATGCTCTTGGCTTGACGAGCAATACTTTGGACAGCTTCGAAATCACCAGGTGAAGCGATCGGAAAGCCTGCCTCGATGACATCTACCCCCCATTTTTCTAATTGAAGAGCGATCTGAACTTTTTCTTTTGTATTAAAATTTACTCCTGGGGTTTGTTCACCATCCCTTAATGTGGTGTCAAAAAATTGAATCTTTCTCATTTTTACTCCTCCTTTGGTCAAAAACGGGTATAAAAAAAGCACTCCATCGGAAAAGAACCACTTTCTTCTCCGATGCAATGCGAATAGGGACTTTATGAAATAATTTTCAGAAAGTCCCAGCTATAATAATAAAGTTGCGTTGAAAGACATATTTGATTTCATCATAGCAACCACCCGTTCAATGTCAGAATTTTTAAAAAATTGTTGTAATCATCGTATAAAAAAAGAAAAGAATTGTCAACACAATTATGAAAAAAAGATGAGAATTATTTTTAATTTATTTGTCGATTATGAAATAAGGCTGAATGAAAGAAATTCCTCCTCAGGCAGCTTAAAAGTTTCCTACTATATAAAGAGCTCAACAATCTGTCATGGTGATGTTACAACAGATAATAAAAATTTGGATATTCAACATTATTTCTAATTCAGAAAAAATTTTTTAGCTTAATTGCTGATTCTACAAGTTTTCTTAGGAATGTTTTACAAAAAGCCAAAAATTATTAGAGCATATGGTTTGATTTATTAAAAATAAATGATTAAACTACTCGACATATTCAGAACTTCATAATTATTCTGAAAATTGAATCAAAAGGGGAAAAAGATATGAGGAACAAATTTGCTTATGGTATTATCGCGATTTGCGGGCTCGCTTTGGCGGGTTGTTATGGAGGCAACAGCGCAACAACTGATGAGAGCAGTTCGAGCGCAAAAGCCAAGAACAATGGAACATTTAACTTGGTGGTCCAACAGGAAATGCCGACTGCCGATCTATCAGTCGCGACCGATACGATTAGTTTTACTGCACTAAATAATGTTTATGAAGGAATCTACCGTCTAGACAAAGACAACAAACCTCAACCAGCTGGTGCAAGCGAAAAAGTCAAAGTCAGTGATGACGGCAAGACCTATACTGTCAAATTAAGAGACGATGCGAAATGGTCAAACGGTGATCCAGTAACAGCAAAAGACTATGTCTTTGGTTGGCAACGTACTGTGAAGCCAGAAACAGCCTCAGAATATGCTTATCTATTTGAACCCGTTGAAAATGCAGCAGATATTTCAGCTGGAAAAAAAGCCCCAGATACATTAGGGATTAAAGCAGTCAATGATCATGAGTTGGAAATCAAATTAGCGAAGCCAACACCGTATTTTGATTACTTACTAGCTTTCCCATCATTCTTTCCACAAAATCAAAAAGTGGTAGAAGCAAATGGGAAAGAATATGCTACTAAGAGTGACAAATCGGTTTACAATGGTCCATTTACATTAGAAGGATTCGACGGACCGGGTACGGATACCGAGTGGGAATATAAGAAAAACGATACTTACTGGGATAAGGACGAAGTGAAATTATCATCCGTTAAAGTTAATGTGGTAAAAGAATCTTCAACTTCATTGAATCTGTTTAAAGATGGTGAAGCAGATGATGTTATCTTGTCTGGTGAATTAGCTCAGCAAAATGCTAATGATCCAGCATATAAATCATTTAAAGAAGCTCGTACTAGCTATCTTGAATACAACCAACGCAAAGCAGATTCACCATGGAAAAACGAAAACTTGCGTAAAGCAGTTTCATATGCCATTAATCGTAAATCATTGGTTAACCAAGTGTTAGGTGATGGATCGGTTGTTTCCACAAGTTTGATTCCATCAGGCATGTCAAAAAATCCTAAGACGGATGAAGACTTCGCCAAAGAAGCAGGCAAGCTTGCTCCTTACGATAAAGAAAAAGCTAAAGAATACTGGGATAAAGCGAAGAAAGAATTAGGCATCGACAAACTATCGTTCGAGTTAATGGCCTCTGATACAGATTCATCGAAAAAAGTGATTGAATACATTCAAGGCGTTCTAGAAGATACTTTGCCAGGAATGACCGTGAAGCCAACACCAGTTCCATTTTCTGTTCGTTTAGACCGTTCAAATGCTGGCGACTTTGATGTACTGCTTGGTGGTTGGGGCGCTGACTATGCCGACCCATCTAGCTTCACTGATTTGTTTGTAACAGGAAACTCTTATAACCGTGGACGTTGGAGTAATGAAGAGTATGACAAATTAGTTGACGCATCAGGCAACAAAGACGCTAGTGATGAGGAAGCTCGTTGGGCTGACTTGCAAAAAGCCAATGAAATCATTTCAAAAGAATCTGGTGTCGCACCGCTTTACCAATTATCTGAAGCTCATTTAGTAAACGAGAAAGTCAAAGGCATCGTTCACCATCCTGCCGGCGCTTCTTGGGATTACAAATGGACTTACGTGGAAGAATAATAGTTAGGTGAAAGACGCATTTCATTAAGGCTTTTTATATGGCCGAAATGCTGATGATAATAAAAAAGAAGTTGGAACGGTGATCCCGTTCCAGCTTCCTTTTAAATCATTGCTATCAATGCACAAATGATTGAAGCAGCAAGCAAAATAGCTGCGATGATTAACCAAAAAGAATAGCGTCCTTGTCCAATCTGTGAGAGGGACTGAAATTCTGATTTTTTCTTTTGTTTTCTGCTGAAGGCCTGATGCATCGAATGTTGAAAGTGATCGAAGAAGCCTGAAGAAAAAATCCAAAGTAAGATGCCAATGATTAGAAATGGTAATCCGGTTAAGAACAATCGGTTGGATAAGGTCAATGCAGAAAGTGATCCTTGAATAAATGTATAGATCACAATAATCACTAGCAAACCGCCGCCGATTCCAATGGGAAATAATTTATTTTTCATACATACACTCCAATAATTAATGGCTAACACCATCCAGATAAAAAACTTATCCGCAATGTATTTCTACTCTAAACCATATCAAAAGTAGAAGTCAAAATATAAGAGCGGAACACCAGACTTATTTTAGGAGGCACCTCATGGGCAGTTATTTGAAATATTTTTTAAAGCGTGTCTTTTTCATGTTAATTACATTATGGCTGATTGCGACCATCACTTTCTTCTTGATGCAATTATTGCCGGGGACACCGTACACCAACCAAGAACGTTTGAGTCCTGAAACGATCGCGATGCTGAATAAACAAGTCGGCCTAGATAAACCAGTGATCGTACAATACGGGATTTACTTATCAAACCTCGTACAAGGAAACTTCGGAATTTCTTTCCAATTTAAAAATCAAGCCGTTGCAGCATTGCTAGCCGGACGAATCGGACCATCATTGCAGCTTGGGTTACAGGCAATTATCTTCGGAACCTTTGTTGGAATCATTTTAGGAACGATCTCTGCGATGAAACAAAACTCGTGGGCTGATACAGCCTCCACTTTGGTAGCGATTCTGGGACGTTCAATTCCCAACTTCGTCTTCGCTGTGCTATTACAATATATTTTCGCCATGAAACTGCGTATTTTGCCGATTGCTAAATGGGAAGGCTTTGCTTATACGATCTTGCCTACACTAGCACTGGCTATGTCGCCGTTAGCGGACTCAGCCCGCTTTATTCGAACTGAAATGGTCGAAGTACTTCACAGTGATTATGTGGAGTTGGCTCGCGCCAAAGGCTTGAGTCGATGGGAAATCGCCTTTAGACATGGTTTAAGGAATAGTTTGATTCCTTTAATGACCTTGCTTGGACCACTGGCCGTAGCTTTGATGACTGGTTCGCTAGTAGTAGAAAATATTTTTGCGATTCCTGGTATCGGAGAACAGTTTGTAAAATCAATCATGACTAATGATTATCCAACGATTATGGCTGTAACGATCCTTTATTCATTCATGCTGGTCTTTGTCATTTTAGTTGTGGACTTGCTGTATGGACTAGTTGATCCACGGATTCGTCTTTCAGAAGGGAGTAAGAGCTAATGGAAATGAAATATCCTTCAATCGTTGATATTCCCGCAGATGAATTTCAACCCTTACAAAAAAACACCGAAGAGGAACGCGAGGAAATTGCGGCGCCTTCGCTGAATTTCTTACAGGATTCTTGGCGCCGTTTGAAAAAAAATAAAGCGGCAGTTATCTCGATGATTCTCTTAGCCGTGATCATCGTTGTCTCAATTGTAACAATTTTTGTTTCACCACATAATCCAAGCAAGCAGAATGTTGATTATATAAATCTCCCTCCACGGGTTCCAGGTTTAAACATTAACGGCTTAAATGGAAAAACGATGGTCGCTGGTGAATTGGTCGATAAATATGCGCAAGCGGATGTTCCGAACAATGTCAATTACTTGTTAGGAACGGATGGCTTGGGACGCGACGTGTTAAGTCGTCTATTCATGGGAACACGGATTTCACTGCTGATTGCTTTTATTGCGGCACTGTTTGATATTACGATTGGTGTGGCATATGGATTAATTTCCGGTATGCTAGGCGGCAAAGTCGATAATGCGATGCAACGTTTCTTAGAAATTCTTTCGGGGATTCCTAACTTAGTTGTGATGATTTTGATGTTAGTTGTATTTGAACCAGGGATTTTCTCGATCGTAGCCGCAATGGCCATTACTAACTGGATACCGATGGCGCGGATTGTCCGGGCCCAGACCCTCAAGCTGAAAGATCAGGAATACGTGTTAGCAGGGATGACTCTGGGTGAATCAAAATGGAAAATTGCTTTCAAGCACATCATTCCGAATATCTCCAGTGTCATTATTATTCAAATGATGTTCAGTATTCCAACTGCGATCTTCTTTGAAGCGTTCTTGAGTTTTATCGGCTTAGGTTTGACACCGCCGGCTGCTTCTTTAGGTACATTGCTGAATGATGGCTATAAAACTTTCTTATATCTACCATACTTATTGTGGATTCCAGCGGTGACTATCTCGCTGATCATGGTTTGTTTCAACCTGTTAGCCGATGGTCTTCGTGACGCATTCGATCCGAAAATGAAAGAGTGACGATTTATGGAAAAAATTTTAGAAGTGAATAATTTGAATATTTCATTCGACACCTATGCCGGAAAAGTTCGGGCGATTCGTGGCGTTGATTTTGATTTAAATAAGGGAGAAACGTTAGCGATCGTAGGGGAGTCTGGTAGTGGAAAATCCGTTACCACTCGTACGATTATGCGTCTGCTTTCCAGTAATGCCAATATTGATGAGGGTCAGATTTTGTTTAAAGGCCAAAACATTGTTGATAAATCAGAAAAAGAAATGCAGAAGATCCGTGGACGAGAAATCGCCATGATCTTCCAAGATCCGATGACTTCCCTTGACCCGACGATGACGATTGGAAAACAAGTCGCAGAGTCATTACGCAAGCACAAAAAAGTATCGAAAAAAGAAAGCCTGAAAGCCGCCCTAGATTTGTTGAATCTCGTGGGTATTCCAGATGCTGAAAAACGGTTGAAAAATTATCCTCACCAGTTTTCTGGAGGGCAGCGGCAACGGATCGTAATCGCGATCGCCTTGATCTGTAATCCTGAAATTTTAATCGCTGATGAACCGACAACTGCCCTGGATGTAACGATCCAAGCACAAATATTAGAATTATTAAAAGAAATTCAGGAAAAAATCGAAACATCCATCATTTTTATTACCCATGATCTCGGTGTGGTAGCAAATGTCGCCGATCGAGTAGCAGTGATGTATGCTGGTAAGATTGTCGAAGTCGGTACAGCGGAAGAAATCTTCTACAATCCACAGCACCCTTATACATGGGGATTGCTTGGATCAATGCCAACATTGGAAAGCGAAAACGATCGTCTATATGCGATTCCTGGTTCTCCGCCGGATTTGTTGGATCCGCCAAAAGGCGATGCGTTCTATCCGCGAAATGAGTTTGCGTTAAAAATTGATGCCGAGATGGAGCCACCATTCTTTGAGCTGTCTGAAACACACAAAGCAGCAACTTGGATACTTGCGCCACAAGCACCAGCAGTTACACCTCCAGCTGAGATTCAACGACGTTGGGATATTTTTCGCAAGAAACAAAACCAATATTCCGCTTAATTTTAGCGAGGAAAATGGAGGACTACGATGGAAAAACGCTTATTAGAAGTAAAACACTTAAAACAGTATTTTAATACTGGTACGAAAAATGAAGTACGTGCTGTGAATGATGTCAGCTTCCACATCAATGAGGGAGAAACTTTTGGTTTGGTCGGAGAATCCGGTAGTGGGAAATCTACTACTGGCCGGACAATCATTCGTTTGAATCAAAAAACGGATGGAGAAATTCTCTTTGATGGAAAGGACGTCGTAAAAATCCATGGCAAAACGGCGTTGACAGAATTTCGCCGCGATGTCCAAATGATTTTTCAAGACCCCTATGCATCACTTAACCCGCGGATGAAAGTCAAAGATATCATCGCAGAAGGAATCGATGTCAATGGATTAGCTAAAACACCAAAAGAACGAGACAAGATCATAAATGATTTATTAGAAACGGTAGGGTTAAACCCAAGTCACGGGACACGTTACCCCCATGAATTCTCAGGTGGGCAACGACAACGGATTGGGATCGCCCGTGCATTGGCTGTCCGACCTCGTTTTATTATCTGCGATGAACCAATCTCAGCACTGGATGTTTCAATCCAAGCTCAGGTCGTGAATTTATTGCAAGATTTACAGAAAGAGCATAACTTAACCTATCTATTTATCGCTCATGACCTTTCGATGGTAAAACATATCAGTGATCGTATCGGTGTAATGAACAACGGTCATCTGTTAGAAGTTGGAACCAGTGATGAAATCTATCACTATGGTGTTCATCCTTATACAGAAAGTTTGTTGTCAGCCATCCCTATGCCGGACCCCGATCATGAACGCCAACGTCGTCGCATCAAATACCAGACAGAGCCGCACGATGGCAAAGCGCGCTCATTACGGGAAATCGCACCCGGTCATTTTATTTATTCTTCTGAAGATGAAGTCGCTTATTATAAGAAAAAACTGCAGCATTTGAAAAATCAGAAAGCTGTAGCAGTATGAAAGTAAAAGCCAAAGCAGAGTAGAAAATCTGCTTTGGCTTTTTAGCTTGTTGATGAAATACTTTCCATTCGTTAGGTAAAAACCGATATCACTTTACAAACATAAAGCACAAAACTAATTTGCCTTATTTTACATGAACACGGCGTTTTAGGATAACTAAACCTGCAAGTAAGAATACCGCGATTCCGATTATGGTCAGAGAAGTAGTGCTGCGTTCACCAGTCTTAGGATATTCCTTTTGACCAACAGCTTGAGACGATACATCACTTTTTACTGCGTCATTGGTATTAGGAATAGTTGTAACGCTCTGAACAATTGGTTTTGTAGTAGTTGCTAGATTTTGAATAGTCGAAACGGGTTTAGCCATGTCATTCGTAGGAAGAGTTATTTCCGGATAATCGTTGAGCCGGAAAAGGATACCAGAGAATAGGTTAATCGCAGCACTCAATTTTTTTTCTGAACCGCTCAGTTGATTCAGAATATAACTCAATTCATCATTTGAAAAATGACGAATACCAGGATGAAGTACACGAAGATAATATTGTAACTGATCAATATTATTGGCTAATTCAGCAGTAGTTTGAAAGTCATGGGGATTAAACATTAAGGCTTTTTCAACATCTGCCCAAGAAACTTCCTTATCTTTGTAAATCATACGTAAAACTCGTACATAGCTACCCAAATCCATACCAGCAAAGTCGAAGTTGTAGCGGATAAAAAGTTTATAAGCATTGGTTAGTTCTTCGTCTGTATAACTGAGCTAATTTCA